>JBAXUD010000072.1:0-11324 GCA_037129875.1 Mycobacteriaceae bacterium | reverse complement strand
ACCAACTCCAGGGCCAGGTTGCGGTCGGGGGCTTCGCGGCGACGGGTCTCAGGCATGGGGCTGATTGTCCCAGAACGGGCCCTCAGGTCCAGACCTGGGATACTGGGAGCCGCGCTGACGACGATGCTCCAGCGCAGCGACGAGGAGGAGCAGCGCCCTATGGACCCGACTGAAGGCGCACCTGGTCCGGCTGAACCCACCGCCGGCCCGCGCAGGCCGGCCGAACCGATCGCCGGCCCACCCGGACCCAAGCCGGCCAAGCCCCGCGTCCTGCAGGACGGCCGCGACATGTTCTGGTCGCTCGTTCCACTGGTTGCGCTATGCGTCCTGCTGGCCGGCCTGGTGGGAATGTGCTCGTTCCGTCCGGCCGGTCCCTCGGACGGCGCTACCCCGACCTACGACGCCGCCGCGGCGCTCAAGGCCGACGCGGCCGCAGTGGGTTTCGGTGTCCGGGTCCCGATGTTGCCTGACGGCTGGCAGGCCAACTCCGGGACTCGCAGCGGTATCGAAGCCGGCCGCACCGATCCGCGCACCGGGGACAAGCAGCGCGCGGTGGCCACCCGGGTGGGTTACATCGCACCGTCGAAGATGTACGTGAGCCTGACTCAGAGCAACGCCGACGAGACCGCCCTGGTTCAGTCGATCCAGAAAGACGTCTACCCGAGCGGCACCGAAGACGTCGACGGCGTGACCTGGGTTGTCTACCAGGGCGGCGAGGGCGCCGAGCCGGTGTGGACCACCCGGCTCGACGGCCCGAAAGGCTCCACCCAACTGGCGATCACCGGTGCGGGAAGCAGCGACGATTTCCGCGCCCTGGCCATCGCCACCCAAACTCAGCCGCCGCTCGGTTAGATAGGGCCATGGCTTCCGACGTATCCGAGACTGCCCCCGAGGCTGACCTGACCGGCTGGACGTGCGAACCGTTCACCGCCGCCGGCTACACCCACGACGTGTACTACAAGGGCTCCGGACCGGGAGTGGTGCTGATTCCGGAGATGCCGGGCGTGCACCCCGGGGTGCTGGCGCTGGGAAACTACTTGGTGGACAACGGGTTCACCGTGGCGATCCCGTCGTTGTACGGAACTCCGGGTGCCTCGGCCCGCAGTCCCATGCTCGTGCCGACCATGCTGCGGGGCTGCGTGGCCAAGGAGTTCGCGGCCTTGGCGCTCAACAAGGAGCGGCCGGTCGCCAATTACCTGCGGGCCCTGGCGCGTGAACTCAACGCCAAGACTCCGGGCAAGGGTGTCGGCGTGATCGGGCAGTGCTTCTCCGGGGGCTTCGCGCTGGCCGCCGCCGTCGATGACAGCGTGCTGGCCTCGGTGCTCAGCCAGCCCTCGGTGCCGATCGCGCTGAGCAGTTCGCGCAAACGGGACCCGGGGTTCTCCGAAAAGGAGATGAAGGTCATCGAGAAGCGTGCGGCCGACGGCGCCCTGTGCGCTCTGGGCCTGCGGTTCAGCGGCGACGCGATGGCCCCGGCCGAGCGGTTCAAGACGCTCAAGGAACGGCTCGGGGACAACTTCGAAGCGATCGAGTTGGACTCCTCGCCGGGCAACTCCGGCGGGTTCGGGCGGATGGCGCACTCGGTGCTGACGCTGGAGGTGCGTGAGCGTGAGGGTCAGCAGGCATACGAAGCGCGCAAGCGGATGATGGAGTTCCTCAAAGAGCGCTTGGGGTAGCCGGTTCACCGGAGCCCGCCGGTTCAACCGGCTTGGCCTCGTCGGGTAGCGGCTCGGATTTCTTCTTACGCCGGAAACGCCTCTTCTTTCCGTCGGTCTCGTCGTCGGCTTCCTCCATGGCTACGCCCTTGTAGACCGCGAGGTACACCGAGATCGTGGTGACGATCAGGATCATCAACACCGGCCCGAGCACGATGCCGAAGAAGCCGAACATCGCGATTCCGGAGAACACGCTCAGCAGCATCAGCGCAGGGTCCAGTCGCGCCTCCTTGGGGACCAGGATCGGCCGCAGGAAGTTGTCGACGTTGGTGATCCCGAAGATGTGGAACAGCACGATGAACAACCCGCCGGCGACATTGCCGAAGAACATCAGCCCGATGCCGAACGGGATGGTGACGATGCCGCTGCCCAGCGGGATCACCGAAAGCGCGCTGAGGAAGATCGCGAAGATGAAGAACGCGTCGTGGAAGCCGGCGATGTAGATCGAACAGGCACCGAGGATGCCCTGGATCACCGCAATAATGAACTGGCCCTTGACGGTTCCCTTGACCATGGCGCCCACCTTCGCCAGATACAGATCGGTGACCTCTTCGCCCAGCGGGTTGAGCCGGCGGATCAGGGTGATCACTTCGGTCTTGTTGACCAGCAGGGAGATCAGCACGTAGAGGAAGATGATCGTCGAGGTGATGAATCCGATCGCGCCGCCTGCCGCGCCGGACAAACTCCGCAGCAGCCACTCGCCGACGGTCTGGGCGACCTTGCCGACGTTGTCCCGCAATGACTGCACCGTGATGGTCGGGGCTTGGAACGGCAGCTTCTGCAGCAAGTGGTTGACTGTGCCAATCGCCTTGTCGCCCAGCGCGTTCAGGTCGGCTGTCTTGGCCCACTCCCCGACGCCGATGAGCATGTGCGAGATCTGAACGGTCGCCAGCGAGATCACGCCGATCAGCGGAATCACGACGATGCCCAGTGCGGCGAGAACAGTCAGTGCGGTCGCCAGCCCGCCGTTGAGCTTCGCCCGCAGCTTGTTGTACAGCGGGGTGAACAGATAGGCCACGATCGCGGCGATCACGATCAGCATGAAGTAGCGGCGCAGGAAATACGCGCCGAAGATGAGCGCGACGCCGGTGACGATGGCCAGTGCACGCTTCTGCACCGGCGTGAAATCTGTTTTCACCGTTCTACTGTCCCATCAGCTTGGTCAGATGCTGGTGAATATCGGGGTAGCGCTTCAGATGTGCGCCGCCATTGAGGTCGAGGACCTCACCGGTCATCCAGGACGATTGCGGAGAACACAGGAACGCCACCGCGGCGGCGATGTCCTCCGGGGTGCCGGCGCGGCCCAATGCGGTGTTCTCGACGTATTCCTCCACCACGCCGGGGATGGCCACCGCCCCCTCGGTCAGCGGAGTGTGCACGAATCCGGGTGCCACGGCGTTGACCCGGATGCCGCGCGGCCCGAGTTCCAGTGCGGCGACCTGGGTGAGCATCGACAATCCGGCCTTGGCCGAGCAGTAGGCGCTCATGCCGATGGCGGGCTGGCGGGCGTTCAACGAGGTCAGCGACACCACCGACCCGCCGTCGCGCAGATGGCGGCCGGCATGCTTGAGCACCAGGAAGCCGCCGGTGAGGCAGACATCGACCACGGAGCGGAACTGCTCGGCGTCCAGATCGGTGATCATCCCGAAGCCGCTGAAGCCCGCGCAGTTCACCACGACGTCCAGCTGCCCTTCCCTGGAGACGACGCCGTCGAACAGTGCGGCCACGCTGTCCTCGTCGGTCACCTCGACGGCGGTCCAGCTGTGCGGCTCGCCGAGGGTGCCGGCGCGCTGGGCGGCCAGATCGGCGTTGCGATCGGCGATCGTCACGATGTAGCCATCGGCGGCAAGCAGTTGGGCTGTGGCCCAGCCGATTCCGGATGCGCCGCCGACGACGACGGCGACACGCTGGATGCTGATGCGCGATCCGCCTTCGGCTTCTCGCTGGTTTCCACTCATGCTGTTCTCCGGTCGACTTCGGGAGCGCCCCACTTGCGGCGCACTGCTTCCCATGGGTTGGCGTACCGGCCGGGCTGCCGGTAGTACGGGGACTGACGTTTGAGGTACTCGCGCGCCAGTGGCGCGATCAGCCGCAACGGGTAGCGCTTCCAGCCGGCCCTCTGGGTCGTCTCGGCCAGCATCTGCGGCCACGAATGATGTTGGTGCCCAAGCAGTTCCTGAGCAGTGGCGGTGTCCATCCAGTCGGTGGCGAACCAGGCGTCGTCGTCATCCGGGTCGCCTTGGCGGCCGGTCGGCAGGGCTCCCACCAGGCCCATCGCCGCGGCCATCGCAGAGCCGATCTCGCCCTGCAGCAGACGATGCGACTGGTCGCCGCCGATCAACAGGGTGTGGCCCACCACGTCGGCGTTGGTGGACGCCGCAAACGCATGCGCCACGTCGCGGACGTCGACGGTCTGCAGCCGGCCGTCGGTGGGCAGGATGCCCTCGAAGTAGATGAGGTCGGGGTCGGTGTCCATCCGCACGTCGACGGTCAACACCCCGCCCAGACGCAGGATCACCCAGTCCAGGTCCGATTCCCGCACGATTGCCTCGGCCTCGATCTTGTGCCCGCCGTACACGTCGTAGGAGCGCACCGGAGTCTGGGTGGTCAGCACGTCGGCGTGCCGGTGCGGATTGCGCGGACCGTGGACAGCGATGCTGGATGCCTGGATGAAACGCGGCGGAGTCGCTTGTGCCGCAGCGGCGTTGACCAGATTGGCGGTGGCGTCGACGTTCACCCGGCGGGCCAGAGCGGGCTGGGCGTAGCACAGCGGCGGGATAACGGCGGCGAGGTGGATGACAGACGCCGGCTGCACCGCCCCCAGCAGGTCTAAGACCTGACGGGTGTCGGTGAGGTCGGCCCAGCGCACCGACACCTCGGCTGTCAGAGCGGCCGCGGACTTGCGGTTGGCCGGGTTGTCGAGATCGGTCGCGACGACGCGCCGGCCCAGCCGCGCGAGGTGAAGGACCGTCGCGGTGCCCACCAGCCCGAAGGCTCCGGTCACCAGCACCGCATCCGACATGCGGCCCCCTCTCACGCCACTTTCGGCTCTCATCTTGCCCGAGGCCGGACCAGCCGGCGGTCAGGCATCGTCGAAGACAGCCGCCCAGTCGTCGCGCATGCTCGCCACCGTCCAGTGCCGTGCCTCGGCGCGATCGAGCGCCTTCTCGGCGCCCGCGTCGTAGGCGAATTCCCGCTCACCGTCATCGTGGTGAACCAGCAGCGCCAGCGCGGGCCGGTGACCAGCGCAGGCATAGTCGAGCATTTCGATATCGCCGTTGGAGTTTCCGGCCACCAGGATCGGTCGCCGCCCGACCCGTTCCCAGATCCGGACCGGCTTCACCGGGCCGTCGTTGAGGAATTCCGGTCGCGACGTCGTGACGAGATGGCCGTCTGAGAAGTCCAGGCCGACCGAACTGCCGATCACCCGTTCCGGCGGGATGCCGTACAACTGGCCGGTGACCGGGCGCATGAAGTCGCGGCCCCCACCGGAGGCGATGTAGTTGGTGAATCCGTTGGCCTCGAGGTGCCGCAGCAACGCCACCATGGGCGAATAGCTGCACGCCGTGTAGGGCCGGTTCAGGCTGGGGTGGTGGGCCTCGGCGAAGAAAGCCCGGACCCGCTCGGCGTGCTGCTCGACGGTCATCCCCCCGAAGGCGGCCAGGACGGCCCCGGCCAGGGCTCTCAGTTGTGTGTCGTCACCCCGGTAGTGCGCTGTCACGGCATCGCCGAACCAGCCGAGATCCCCGGCAGCCGCCGCCGCGTACGGTGCCTGCTCCAACAGCGAGGTGTCGTCGGCCGCCTTCTGCGCCAGCCTGCGCACGATGAAGTCGAGCTGGATGTAGGCCGGCTTCTCGCACCACAGTGTGCCGTCGTTGTCGAACACCGCGACGCGATCCTCGGGCGCGACATAGTCCGGGCCTTCCCGGGTCACCCGGTCGACGAAGTCGAGGATCGCCGCCTTGGTGGTGCCGTCGTGCCAGCCGTCCAGATCACTCACGTGCGTCGCCGTCGGCTGACGACAGCGCCGCTTCGATGCGGGCCCGCGCACCATCGAGATGCTCCTGGCAGCGCCGGGCCAGCGCCTCGCCGCGCTCCCACAAGGTCAGTGCCGCATCAAGATTCACGCCACCCTGCTCGAGTTGGCGCACCACCTCGATGAGTTCGTCACGGCACTGTTCGTAACCCAGCGCGCTCACAGGTGTAATCGAACCTTCGTCGCTCACGCGGCTCCGTCCTCCCGGCCGGTGCTGACGGCGCCGATCGCGCCGTCGGCAAGTCTGATGCGCAGCGTGGTGCCCTCCGGGGCGTCGGCCGTAGACCGCAGCACGGTGGCCGACCCGGTGCCGGCTTCGTCCACGACCTGGACCACCGCGTACCCGCGGGCCAGCGTCGCGGCCGGACCCAGCGTCGCCAACCGTGCCGCCAGATGTCCGACGCGGTCGGCCTCGCCGTCCACCAGGCGGGTGACGTCGCGTCGCGCCGCGGTCAGCGCGCGCTGAACCTCGGCGGCGCGGTCGGCGACCAGGCGCAGCGGGTCGGCCAGCGACGGCCGGCTGCGAAGTTGGGTCAGGGAGTGCTGTTCGCGGCCCACCCAGTTGCGCAGCGCCCGGGCGCTGCGATGGCGCAGCTCGGCGACCAGCGCCAGTTCGGCCGCGGTGTCGGGCACCACCTTCTTGGCCGCATCGGTGGGCGTGGCCGCCCGCAGGTCGGCGACCAGATCGCACAGCGGGTTGTCCGGTTCGTGGCCGACCGCGCTGACCACCGGCGTGCGGCAGGCGGCGATCGCCCGGCACAGCGTCTCGTCGGAGAACGGCAGCAGGTCCTCGGCGCTGCCCCCGCCCCGGGCGATCACGATGACGTCCACCTCCGGATTGCCGTCGAGCTCGCGCAGCGCCTTCACCATCTGCGCCACCGCGCTGGGACCCTGCACCGCAGTATTGCGAATCTCGAAGCGCACCGCCGGCCAGCGTGCCGCGGCCACCGTGGTCACGTCGTGCTCGGCGGCCCCGCCCCGTCCGGTGATCAACCCGACCAGGTTCGGCAGGAAGGGCAGTGGCCGTTTGAGTCGCGGGTCGAAGAGTCCCTCGGCGTCGAGCACCTTGCGCAGCATCACGATACGCGCCAGCAACTCGCCGAGGCCCACCGCGCGAATTTCGCTGAGCCGCAACGAAAATGACCCGCGCCCGGTATAGAACTGCGGCTTGCCGCACACCACAACCTGGGTTCCTTCGGTGAGTTTCACCGGCGCACGCAGGACCAGATCCCGCGAGCACGTCACGCTCATCGACATGTCCGCAGCAGGATCCCGCAGCACCATGAACACCGTGTTGGTGTTGGGCCGCTGGGAAATCTGGGTGATCTGTCCTTCCACCCAGACGCTGCCGAGTTTGTCGATCCAACTCGCGACCCGGATGGCCACCGCGCGGACGGGAAAAGGATTGTCCGCGGAAGTCCCCGGCGCGCTGGTCACTTGGCGGTCGCGCGGGTGATCCTGTTGGCCAGCAGGGTCTGGAACGGGGCACGCGCCTTGGCGGATTCCTCATAGGCCAGCAGGGCCCGCAAGTCGGACACGCTCAGGGACTGAATGCGGGCGCGTAACTGGGCCAGCGTCAACGAGTCGTAGTCCAGTTCGCCGGCGATCGGCGGCGCCGGCACGGCCGGTTCCGCCGGTTGCTTGGCGGAGCCTCTGCGGGCGTTCGCCGGCGTGCCCTTGGTGCTGCTTTCGGGGGCGTCGTTCACCGAGTACAGCGCGAAGCGGCCCTCGGTCGCCCGCTCACCGTTGGCAGACGGCTTGTCGGCCTCGGGTTGATCCTCGTCGAAGGTGGCCCAGTCGGGCTTCTCGTCCTTGGGCGGGAACACCATCTCCAGTGCCGCATCGCCCTTGATGGCAAAGCCGGCCAGGTCCTGCTGCATCTTCATCACCAGCTGTGCGATGGTGCTCGCGACCGTCATCGGGTACATCACGATGGTGTGTGGCAGCTTGCGGGTCTCCTCGATGGCGGTTACGGCCACGCCGACCAGCAGGCGAATCCCGTACGGTGCTGTTGCCATGGGCACCAGCGTACGGTCTGGCCCGTCCACGCCGGGGAGAACGTACGCTGATTCCATGCCGCCAACCGTCAACATGGGGATACCGGGGGCCATCGGTTCGGCCGCGCACCGCGGTGACAAGCGGGTGCTGCTCGCTGAACCGCGTGGCTACTGCGCAGGCGTGGACCGCGCCGTCGAGACCGTCGAGCGTGCCCTGGAGAAACACGGCGCACCGGTCTACGTGCGCCACGAGATCGTGCACAACCGCCACGTCGTCGAGACACTGGCCCAGCGCGGCGCGGTGTTCGTCGCCGAGGCCGACGAGGTGCCGGAGGGGGCCACCGTGGTCTTCTCCGCGCATGGCGTGGCCCCGACCGTGCATCAGGTGGCGGCCGCCCGCAATCTACAGGTGATCGACGCCACCTGCCCGCTGGTGACCAAGGTGCACAACGAGGCCAAGCGCTTCGCCCGCGAGGACTACGACATCCTGCTCATCGGGCACGAGGGGCACGAAGAAGTCGTCGGCACCGCCGGCGAGGCGCCCGACCACGTCCAACTGGTGGACGGGCCCGCCTCCGTCGACGCTGTGACCGTGCGCGACGCGAGCAAAGTCATATGGCTGTCGCAGACCACGCTCAGCGTCGACGAGACGATGGAGACCGTCGCCCGGTTGCGCGAGCGATTCCCCACACTTCAGGACCCGCCCAGCGACGACATCTGCTACGCCACCCAGAACCGCCAGGGCGCGGTCAAGGCGATGGCGCCGGAGTGCGAACTGGTGATCGTCGTCGGCTCCCGCAACTCGTCGAACTCGGTGCGACTGGTCGAGGTGGCGCTGGGCGCCGGGGCGGTGGCGTCCCACCTGGTGGACTACGCCGACGACATCGACCCGGCCTGGCTGGACGGCGTGACGACCGTCGGGGTGACATCGGGGGCATCGGTTCCCGAGATCCTGGTCCGAGGCGTGCTGGACAAGCTCGCTGAATTCGGTTACGGCACAGTGCAAACGGTGACTACCGCCAACGAGACGCTGGTGTTCGCGCTGCCCCGGGAGATCCGCCCGGCGCGGTCGTCCTCAAAGGCCTAGCGGCGCGGCTGATTCCGCGGTTCATCGCGGTAGTCGGCGTCCGACGGGCCGGCATCGCGGTAGCGCACGCGGGAGATCGGATGATGCGTGCTGCTTGAGCCACTTGGTGCCGGACGCCGCTGCGGTTCGGGCGGGTACGACGGATAGGCCGGGTGGGACGGGTAGCCACGGCCGGATTCATATGGTTCGTACCTGCTGCCGCGGGCGGGCCGCGACGGGTAGGCGTCCCGGGATTCGCGCGGCTCACGGCGCGTCGGCGGGGGAGTGCGGCGCGGATCTCGCGGTTCGCGGGTCCGGCGCCGTGGGGCTTCGGATGCCACTTCCTCGGCAGGGCGGCGGCCGGAATCACGTCGCGGTCGCGGCGGTTCGAAATCGTCGACCGGCCGAGGACTGCGTGACCGGGTCGACGTCCGCTGCTGCGTGCGTTGCCCGGGCTTCCTGCGCTTTCCGGCGCCGGGGCGGTCGACCACGTGCCTCGGCCTGGCGGCGCGCTGGCCCGGCCGCTCGTCCACCGAGCCGTTGCCGGCGAAGGCCGACGACACCTTGGTCGACAGCCCGCTCAGCAGACCGCTCCGTTGCGGGGCCCCGGCCGCTTCCCGCGCGCTGGCCGGATGCGCCATCGCCAGATACCAGCGGACCAGCCCGATCAGCAGTACCGCCGAGGTGGTGAACAGCATCAGCGGGAAGCGCTCGATCAGCGGGTAGCCGCAGCTGATCGCCACTTCTTTCAGACCGCTGAACGACGAATTATGGAAGAGGTAGTAGGCCAGCGGCACGGCGACGAAAAGCAGCAGCGGCGGCTGGATGACGGCGGTGAACAGGCTGGATTGGCGCACCGCCAGGACGGCGGCCACGCATCCCAGCGCATAGCCGATGGCAAACGCGCTCCCGAGTTCCTGGTGGCCCGAGCCGGCTTCGACGGCCAGGCCGGCAAGTGTCATCGTCACCGCGATCAGCACCGCCCCCCACCACGGAACCCCCATGTACTGGGGGAACGCGGAGCGCTGATCGGCCCCGGCCGTCGGCTGAGCTGGCACTCCTAGACCGTACCGGTTGGGCCTGCATCCGGGCTGGCACTGTGAACTGGCGTGCCCCCGCGGGCGACGGCAGTCGCGGGCGGCTCTCCTAGACTTGTGACCCCGTGAGCCTCAGCCTCGGAATCGTCGGTCTGCCCAACGTCGGTAAGTCCACCTTGTTCAACGCGTTGACCCGCAACAACGTGCTGGCAGCCAACTACCCGTTCGCCACTATCGAGCCCAACGAGGGCGTGGTGCCGCTGCCGGATCCCCGGCTGGGGAAGCTGGCCGAGATGTTCGGATCGGAGCGTCTCCTGCCGGCGCCGGTCACCTTCGTCGACATCGCCGGCATCGTCAAAGGCGCCTCCGAAGGGGCCGGGCTGGGTAACAAGTTCCTCGCCAACATCCGCGAGTGCGATGCCATCTGCCAGGTGGTGCGGGTCTTCGCCGACGACGACGTCGTCCACGTCGACGGCAAGGTGGACCCGCGCTCAGACATCGAGGTCATCGACACCGAACTGATTCTGGCCGACCTGCAGACACTTGAGAAGGCGCTGCCCCGCCTGGAGAAGGAAGCCCGGAACAACAAGGATCGCAAGGCGGTTCACGAGGCGGCCGCGGCCGCGCAGTCGGTGCTCGATGCGGGCACCACACTTTTTGCGGCGGGATCGACAGTCGATACCGCGTTGCTGCGCGAGCTCAACCTGCTGACCACCAAGCCGTTTCTCTTTGTGTTCAACGCCGACGAGTCCGTGCTGGGCGACGACAACAAGATCGCTGAACTGAAAGCAATGGTGGCCCCGGCCGACGCGGTGTTCCTGGACGCCAAAATAGAAGCCGAGCTACAGGAACTCGACGACGAGTCGGCCGCGGAACTGCTGGAGTCCATCGGCCAGCACGAGCGTGGCCTGGATGCGTTGGCGCGCGCAGGATTTCACACCCTGCAGCTGCAGACCTACCTCACCGCCGGACCCAAGGAAGCCCGCGCGTGGGTCATCCACAAGGGCGACACCGCGCCGAAGGCCGCCGGGGTGATCCACACCGACTTCGAGAAAGGCTTCATCAAGGCCGAGGTGGTGTCGTTCCACGACTTGGTCGCCGCGGGTTCGATGGCGGCAGCCAAATCCGCCGGCAAGGTCCGGATGGAGGGCAAGGACTACGTGATGGCCGACGGTGACGTGGTGGAGTTCCGGTTCGGATCAACGTCTGCGTCGAAGGCCAAGGCGTAGCCGGCGGGGTCGTTGCCGTTCGTCAGACCTTGTTCGCTACCCACGCATCGACGTGAGCGGGGAGCTTTGCTTGGTGCTTCCTCAGCGCCCGCTCGATCGGAAGTAGGTAGCGCGGCGGACCCCGGGTTTTAACTCTGGGGGTGAGCGCGTCGACTGCGCACTCGACGTGCCCACTTTTCCGTTTGGCTTGGGGTGTCGGGCTGGGTAGATAGGTGCGACCTGTCTATTGTTGTCGGTTGTGGGT
>JBAXUD010000071.1:0-11327 GCA_037129875.1 Mycobacteriaceae bacterium | reverse complement strand
AGACGCTCTATCCCCTGAGCTACGGGGGCGCATGTGTGTGCTGCGCCGTCGGGCGGAACAAGCCTAACGCATAGGATGAACCCCCGTGACCCCCGCCGATCTCGCCGAGTTGCTGCGTGACGTCGCCACCACGGTGCTCGTTGAGCACGGCCTGGATCCGGCGGCGCTGCCGCCCACGGTGACCGTGGAACGGCCCCGCAATCCGGAGCACGGCGACTACGCCACCAACCTCGCACTGCAGGTAGCCAAGAAGGTCGGCGTCAACCCGCGCGAGTTGGCCGGCTGGCTGGCCGCCGCGCTCGCCGGCGCCGAGGGCATCGCATCTGCCGACGTGGCCGGCCCGGGCTTCGTCAATCTGCACATTGAGACGGGCGCGCAGGGGGCACTGGTCGCCGACATCATCCGCGCGGCGGATCGCTACGGCGACTCCGGTCTGCTCGGCGGGCGCAATGTCAATCTGGAGTTCGTCTCGGCCAATCCGACCGGTCCCATCCACATCGGTGGAACACGCTGGGCCGCAGTTGGCGACGCCCTGGGCAGGCTGCTCAGCACCCAGGGTGCACAGGTGGTACGCGAGTACTACTTCAATGATCACGGCGCCCAGATCGACCGGTTCGTCACGTCATTGATCGCCGCGGCCAAGGGGGAGCCGGCGCCCGAGGACGGCTATGCCGGTGCGTACATCGCCGACATCGCCGCGCAGGTGCTCGCCAAGGCGCCCGACGCACTGAGCCTGCCCGAATCCGAACAGCGCGAGACATTCCGCTCCGTCGGCGTGGATCTGATGTTCACCCACATCAAGAACTCCCTGCACGAATTCGGCACCGCCTTCGACGTCTACACCCATGAAGATTCCATGCACACCAGCGGGCGGGTGGACCAGGCCATCGCGCAGCTTCGTGCCAACGGCGCGATCTATGAGAAGGACGGCGCAACGTGGTTGCGCACCACCGAATTCGGCGACGACAAGGACCGGGTGGTCATAAAGAGCGACGGCCAGCCCGCCTACATCGCCGGTGACCTTGCCTACTACCTCGACAAGAGACAACGCGGGTTCGACCTGTGCATCTACATGCTCGGCGCGGATCACCACGGATACATCGCGCGTCTGAAGGCCGCTGCCGCCGCGCTCGGGGACGATCCGGACAGCGTGGAGGTGCTGATCGGTCAGATGGTCAACCTCGTCCGCGACGGGCAGCCGGTGCGGATGAGCAAGCGGGCCGGCACCGTGATCACCCTCGACGATCTCGTCGAGGCGATCGGGGTCGACGCCTCCCGCTACGCCCTGATCCGCTCGTCGGTGGACACCCCGATCGACATCGACCTGGCCCTGTGGTCGTCGGCATCGAGTGAAAACCCGGTCTATTACGTGCAATACGCCCATGCACGGCTATGTGCGCTGGCGCGCAACGCCGCCGACCTCGGTCTGCAGGCGGACACCGCGCACCTCGATCTGCTGTCCCATGACAAGGAGGGGACACTCATCCGCAGCCTCGGTGAGTTCCCCCGGGTACTGCAGGCGGCGGCCACTCTGCGGGAACCGCACCGGGTCTGCCGCTATCTGGAGGACCTGGCCGGTGACTACCACCGGTTCTACGACTCCTGCCGGGTGTTGCCTCAGGGTGACGAGGAAGCCGGCGACCTGCACCGCGCCCGGCTGGCCTTGTGCGAGGCCACCCGCCAGGTGATCGCCAACGGCCTTGGCATCCTTGGCATCACGGCTCCGGAGCGGATGTGAACGCCCATCCCGCCGGACCGCGGCACGCCGAGGAGATCCACCACGTGAATGCGCCCCCGCGGCCGCAGAATGCCGTCGAGGTGTCGGCGCTCTCGCCGCGGGTGTGGCCGCGCAATCTGCTTCGTGGCGACGACGGGGTGGTCCGGGTGGCAGGGGTCGCGGTGACCGAACTCGCCGCGACCTACGGCACACCGCTGTTCGTCGTCGACGAGGACGACTTCCGAAGCCGCTGTCGCGAGATGGCCGGAGCCTTCGGCGGCGGCGCCAACGTCAATTACGCGGCCAAAGCCTTTCTGTGCAGTGAGATCGCCCGGTGGGTGGCCGAGGAAGGCCTGTGCCTCGACGTCGCCAGCGGCGGTGAACTCGCGGTGGCCCTGCACGCGGGATTCCCCGCCGAGCGGATCGCATTGCACGGCAACAACAAATCGGTCGACGAGCTCACCACCGCCGTCAAAGCCGGTATCGGCTATGTCGTCCTGGATTCGATGACCGAGATCGACCGCCTGGACGCCGTCGCCGGTGAGGCGGGCGTTGTGCAGAACGTCATGGTCCGGGTGACCGTGGGGGTGGAGGCCCATACCCACGAGTACATCGCGACGGCGCACGAGGATCAGAAGTTCGGCCTGTCGCTTGCCGCCGGCGACGCGATGGCCGCGGTCCGACGCGTCTTCGGCGCCGCCAATCTGCGGTTGGTCGGCTTGCACAGCCATATCGGCTCGCAGATCTTCGACGTCGGCGGTTTCGAACTCGCCGCACGGCGCGTCATCGGCATGCTGCGCGACGTCGTCGCTGAGTTCGGCGTGGACAAGACCGCACAGATCTCGACTGTAGACCTCGGTGGCGGCCTAGGTATTTCCTATGTGCCCCAGGATGATCCGCCGCCGGTCGCCGACCTCGCCGCCAAGCTGGCGGCGATCGTCGAGGTGGAGTCCGCGGCCGTCGGCCTGCCGACGCCCCGGCTCGTGGTCGAACCCGGGCGCGCGATCGCCGGGCCGGGAACCATCACCCTCTACGAGGTGGGCACCGTCAAGGACGTGGCCATCAGTGGCTCGGCGCACCGTCGCTACATCAGCGTCGACGGCGGCATGAGTGACAACATCCGCACCTCGCTCTACGGCGCGGACTACGACGTACGACTGGCCTCCCGGGCCAGCGTTGCTCAGCCCGCACTGGTGCGTGTCGTCGGCAAGCACTGCGAGAGCGGCGACATCGTGGTTCGCGATGCCTGGTTGCCCGACGACGTGACCCCCGGCGATCTGCTGGCCGTGGCCGCCACCGGCGCCTACTGCTACTCGATGTCGAGTCGGTACAACCTGATCGGGCGCCCGGCGGTGGTGGCCGTTCGCGACGGGAACGCCCGGTTGGTGCTGCGCCGGGAGACGCTCGAGGATCTGCTGAGTCTGGAGGTGGTGAGTTAGATGGAGAAGCCGATCGGTGTGGCGGTGCTGGGACTGGGCAACGTCGGACGCGAGGTGGTGCGGATCATCGAGGACAGCGCACCGGATCTGGCTGCGCGCATCGGTGCGCCGCTGGAACTGCGCGGTGTCGCGGTGCGACGGGTGGCCGACGATCGCGGCGTGCCGCCTGCCATGCTGACCGACAACGTCGAGGATCTGGTGTCGCGGGAGGACGTCGACATCGTCGTGGAGTTGATGGGTCCGGTAGAACCCGCCCGCAAGGCGATCCTCACCGCACTGGAGCACGGCAAGTCCGTGGTCACCGCCAACAAGGCGTTGCTTGCTCAATCCACCGGCGAACTCGCCGAGGCGGCCGAACGGGCCCGCGTCGATTTGTACTTCGAGGCGGCGGTTGCCGGCGCCATCCCGGTGATCCGTCCGCTGACCCAGTCACTGGCAGGCGACAGCGTGCTGCGGGTGGCTGGCATCGTTAACGGGACCACCAACTACATCCTCTCCGAGATGTCCTCCACCGGAGCGGATTACGCCTCCGCGCTGGCCGATGCCAGCGCGTTGGGTTACGCCGAGGCCGACCCAACCGCGGATGTGGAGGGCTACGACGCGGCGGCCAAGGCGGCCATCCTTGCCTCGATCGCGTTCCACACCCGGGTCACTGCCGACGACGTCTACCGCGAAGGCATCACCAAGGTCAGCCCCGCCGACTTCGACGCCGCCCGGGCGCTGGGCTGCACCATCAAACTGCTCGCCATCTGTGAACGGATCACCTCCGATGGCCAGCAACGGGTTTCGGCGCGCGTCTACCCCGCGCTGGTGCCGCTCGAGCACCCGTTGGCGTCGGTCAACGGCGCATTCAACGCCGTGGTCGTGGAAGCCGAGGCGGCCGGCCGGCTGATGTTCTACGGCCAGGGCGCGGGCGGCAGCCCGACGGCCTCGGCGGTGATGGGCGACGTGGTGATGGCGGCCCGCAACCGGGTTCAGGGCGGCCGCGGTCCGCGCGAGTCCCGTTACGCGCAGTTGCCGATCGCACCGATCGGCGTGATTCCCACCCGCTACTACGTGAGCATGACGGTCAAGGATCGGCCCGGCGTACTGGCTTCGGTGGCAACGGAATTCGGCAAGCGGGAGGTCAGCATCGCCGAGGTCCGCCAGGAGGGTCTCGTCGACGACAACGGGCTGCCCAGCGGAGCCCGGATCGTCGTCGTCACCCATCGGGCCACCGACGCGGCGTTGTCTCAGACCGTTGCTGCGCTGGCCGGCCTGGACGTCGTCGACGAGGTCACCAGCGTGCTGCGCCTGGAGGGAACCAGCGAATGAGCCAGAGAGTCGCACCTGTCCTCAACCCCTGGCCCGGCCTGATCGAGGCCTACCGCGACCGCCTGCCGATGGCCGCCGACTGGACGCCGGTGACCCTGCTTGAGGGCGGCACGCCATTGGTGCCGGCCCCGCGGCTGTCCGAGAAAACCGGCTGCACCGTGCATATCAAGGTCGAGGGCCACAACCCCACCGGGTCGTTCAAGGATCGCGGTATGACAATGGCTGTGACCGAGGCGGTGGCCCGCGGACAGAAGGCGGTGCTGTGCGCATCGACCGGAAACACCTCGGCCTCAGCCGCCGCCTACGCGGCGCGTGCCGGCATCACCTGTGCGGTGCTGATCCCGCAGGGCAAGATCGCGATGGGCAAGCTCGCTCAAGCCGTCATGCACGGCGCCAAGATCATCCAGATCGACGGCAACTTCGACGACTGTCTGGAACTTGCTCGCAAGCTCACGGCGGATTACCCCACCATCTCGCTGGTCAACAGTGTCAACCCGGTGCGCATCGAGGGGCAGAAGACCGCGGCGTTCGAGATCGTCGACGCACTCGGCGCCGCTCCCGACATCCACGCCCTGCCGGTCGGTAACGCCGGAAACATCACCGCCTATTGGAAGGGCTATACCGAATACCACCGCGACGGGGTGATGGACACGCTGCCGCGCATGCTCGGGACCCAGGCCGCCGGCGCCGCCCCGCTGGTCCTGGGCCACCCGGTCAGCAAGCCCGAGACGCTGGCCACCGCCATCCGGATCGGGTCCCCGGCCTCCTGGGACGGGGCCATGGCGGCCAAGGAACAGTCCGGCGGGCGTTTCCTGGCCGCTACCGACGATGAACTGCTGGAGGCCTACCACCTGCTGGCCCGAGCCGAGGGGATCTTCGTGGAGCCGGCTTCGGCTGCCAGCGTCGCCGGGCTGCTCAAGGCGGTCGGGGACGGCTGGGTGCGGCCGGGTTCGGTGGTGGTCTGCACCGTCACCGGGCACGGCCTGAAGGACCCCGACACCGCGCTGCGCGACGTTCCCCCGGTCACCCCGCTCCCGGTCGAGCCGGCCGCCGTCGTGGCCGCCCTGGGTCTGGGCTGACAGGCGGAGGTGAACTGCCGGTGACTATCCAACTGCCCGCCGGGCTGGCCGGTCGCGCGACTGTGGCAGCATCCAGCGCCAACCTCGGTCCCGGGTTCGACAGCCTTGGTTTGGCGTTGGCTCTCTACGACCAGATAAGCGCTGAGACCACCACGGGTACAACGGTTGTCGATGTCGAAGGGGAAGGTGAAGGGCAGGTTCCCAACGGGCCGGATAACCTGGTGGCGGTTGCGATTCGCCGGGGGCTGTCGGCCGCCGGCGTCGAGGTGGCCGGTCTGAAAGTGCACTGCTGCAACGCTATTCCGCACTCTCGCGGGCTAGGATCGTCGGCCGCGGCCGTTGTCGGCGGCCTCGCGGTGGCCAACGCGCTTGTGGCCCAATGGGATATGCCGCCGCTTACCACCGATCAGCTGATCCAGATCTCCGGTGAATTCGAAGGTCATCCGGACAATGCCTCGGCATCGGTGCTCGGCGGCGCCGTGGTGTCCTGGTCGGAGCCGGCACCCGGGGAGCCCAGTTCGGCGCCCGGTTATTTCGCCGCGCCGCTGCGGTTGCACCCCGACATCCGGCTGTTCGCCGGGATCCCGCAGGTGCGGTCATCCACCGCCGAGACCCGTGTGCTGCTGCCCCAGCAGGTCAGTCATGAAGCGGCTCGATTCAACGTCAGCCGAGCGGCTTTGCTGGTGCTGGCCTTGACTGAACGGCCGGACCTGCTGGTGGCGGCGACCGAGGATCTGCTGCACCAGCCGCAGCGGGCGCCGGCGATGCCCGCGTCAGGGGAGTATCTGCGGCTCCTGCGTCGTCACGGCGTTGCCGCCGTGCTCTCCGGCGCCGGTCCGTCGGTGCTGGCTTTCACCAATGGAGCCGATTTGCCGGCCGCCGCGGTGGAGTTCGGACGCGAACACGGGTTTGCTGTGTGTGAGATGGCGGTCGGTGAACCGGTGAGCTGGGCGTCCGGGATCAGCGCCGTCGCCGCGAACGACCAACTGAACCGCCGGTGAGGCGTTCTTGCCTCGAGCGGCTGAGCCGACTATCCTCGACAGCGTCCAGCAATCGCAGCGTGTACTGCGCCGACACTAGGACGAATCACCACAAATTTCCCTGTGTTTGAATCCGGTGGGATGACGGTCGGCCTTCTGGTCACCTACCCCGCCACCACTGACACCGAGACCCGGTGAGACTTCGTGCGCTCAGAGAATCACCTGAGCGCCAGAAACCCCGCGAGATCAAAACGCGGGGGAAGAAAGGAACTCCGTGACCGATACGGACCTCATCACGGCCGACGCCCCTGTGACAGCTGCCGGGGCAGCCGTGATCTCCGAAAGCCCATCCGATGCCACCACCGCCCGCAAATCCGCTGGCGGCTCACTGGCCACCATGGTGCTGCCGGAACTGCGCGCCCTGGCAGGCCAGGTGGGGGTGAAGGGCACGTCGGGGATGCGCAAGGGCGAACTGATCGCCGCCATCCGCGAGGTGCAGAGCGGCTCGCACTCCGGTGAGTCGCGTGGCAATGGCGGCCAGAAGGGCGACGACGCCCCGGCCGCCCCGGCTGCGGAGCACCGCGCCGAGAGCAAAGACAACACCGCCGGTGCCGCCGGCGAGGCGCCCGCCGCTGAGTCTGGCGGGTCGAAGACCGAGAATCGCAACGAGAACCGCGGCGAGAACCGCAACGAAAACCGCAACGAGAACCGTGGCGAGAATCGCAACGAGAACCGCGGCGAGAACCGCAACGAGAACCGTGGCGAGAACCGTGGCGAGAATCGCAACGAGAACCGCAACGAGAACCGCGATTCTGCCGATCAGGGCGATGACGGTGACGGCCGGGGCGGTCGGCGCGGCCGGCGGTTCCGTGACCGCCGGCGCCGCGGTGAGCGGACCGGCGCCGAGGGCGGCGGCGCTGGCGGTGGCGGTGGCGAGACCGAACTGCGTGACGACGACGTCGTCCAACCGGTCGCCGGCATCCTCGACGTCCTCGACAACTACGCCTTCGTCCGCACCTCCGGCTACCTGGCCGGACCCAATGACGTCTACGTGTCGATGAACATGGTCCGCAAGAACGGGCTTCGCCGCGGAGACGCCGTGACCGGTGCGGTGCGGGTCGCCCGTGACGGCGACGGCGGCGGCGCCCAGAACGCGCGTCAGAAGTTCAATCCGCTGGTGCGCCTCGACAGCGTCAACGGCGGCCCCGTCGACGCGGCCAAGAACCGCCCCGAGTTCGGCAAGCTCACCCCGCTGTATCCCAACCAGCGGCTGCGCCTGGAGACCACGAGCGAGAAGCTGACAACCCGGGTCATCGACCTGATCATGCCGATCGGCAAGGGTCAGCGCGCTCTGATCGTCTCGCCGCCCAAGGCCGGCAAGACCACGATCATGCAGGACATCGCCAACGCGATCACTCGCAACAACCCCGAGTGCCATCTGATGGTCGTCCTGGTCGATGAACGGCCCGAAGAGGTCACCGATATGCAGCGCTCGGTCAAGGGTGAGGTCATCGCCTCGACCTTCGACCGTCCGCCGTCCGATCACACCCAGGCCGCCGAACTGGCCATCGAGCGGGCCAAGCGCCTGGTGGAGCAGGGCAAGGACGTCGTGGTGCTGCTCGACTCGATCACCCGGCTGGGCCGCGCCTACAACAACGCGTCGCCGGCATCGGGACGCATCCTCTCCGGCGGTGTCGACTCGACTGCGCTCTACCCGCCCAAACGATTCCTCGGCGCGGCGCGCAACATCGAGGACGGCGGCTCGTTGACGATCATCGCCACCGCCATGGTCGAGACCGGCTCCACCGGCGACACGGTGATCTTCGAGGAGTTCAAGGGCACCGGCAACGCCGAGCTCAAGCTCGACCGCAAGATCGCCGAGCGCCGGGTGTTCCCGGCCGTCGACGTCAACCCGTCCGGCACCCGCAAGGACGAGCTGCTGCTCTCGCCCGATGAGTTCTCCGTCGTGCACAAGCTGCGCCGGGTGCTGTCCGGACTGGACAGCCACCAGGCCATCGACCTGTTGATGAGCCAGCTGCGCAAGACCAAGAACAACTACGAGTTCCTGGTTCAGGTGTCCAAGACCGCGCCGGGCATGGCCGACGTCGATCACTGACCGGTGAACTCCGACCAGATCTGGGCCGTTATCGACGCCCAGCGGGCCGGCCTGGCCGACATTCTGGAACCCCTTACCACTGAGCAGTGGACGAATGCATCGTTGTGTGAGGGATGGCGGGTGCGTGACGTCGCCGCCCATCTGACGCACTCCCATATGGCTCCGGTGAAAGCGATGCTCGAGGCCGTCAAGTCCGGCTTCCGGTTCGACCCGATGATCCGCCGCCTGGCGCTCGAGGACTCCCGCTCTCAGGAGCAGATCGTGGCCGCCTTGCGCGCGATGGTGGGTTCGCGCCGGAAGGTTCCGATGACGACCGACCGCGACCCCCTGATGGACATCCTTGTGCACAGCCAGGACATCACCGTCCCATTGGGCATCGATCGTCCGATGCCGTCCGAGGCTGCCGCCGAAGTGGCAAACCATCTGTGGCGCATGCGTTTTCCGATGAGTCCAGCTCGGCGCCTGCAGGGGGTCCGACTGGTTGCCACTGACGCGGAGTTCGCCGTCGGGCAGGGCCGCGAAGTTCACGCACCGATCCGCGATGTCGTCATGATCCTGGCCGGCCGTAAGCGGCCCTGAGATGGCCGACACCGTCCAGCAGCTGCTCAGGCAGCGGGTCGACGATCCCGCGCCCGCAGTCAAGTACGGCGACCAGGTGTGGACCTGGGCCGAACATCTCCACGAGGCCGCGCGGCAGGCTGCTGCGCTGATCGCACTGGCCGATTCCGGCCGCCCACTGCATGTCGGAGCCGTGCTGGGTAACACCCCCGACATGCTGACCGCGATGGCCGCCGCAGGCCTCGGCGGCTACGTGCTGGCCGGCATCAACACCACCAGACGCGGCGAGGCGCTGGCCCGCGACATCATCCGGGCCGACTGTCAGATCCTGCTGACCGACTCCGCTCACCGCGGACTGCTCGAGGGGCTGGACCTGCCCGGCGTTCGGGTGCTCGACGTCAGTTCCGAGACGTGGACTCAGTTGCTGGCGGCGACCCCGGAGTTGAACCCGCACCGTGAGGTGGCACCAACCGACACCTTCATGCTGATCTTCACCTCGGGCACCAGCGGAGAACCCAAGGCGGTACGGGTCGCGCACATGATGGCCCCCTTCTCGGGAATGTCTCTGGTACAGCGTTTTTCGATCACCGCCGCCGATGTCTGCTATCTCTCGATGCCGCTGTTCCACTCCAATGCGCTGCTGGCCGGCTGGTCGGTGGCCTTGTTCTCCGGTGCCGCGATGGTGCCGGCGACCTTCTCGGCCTCTCGCCTGCTGGCGGACCTGCGCCGCTACGGCGTCACCTACCTCAACTACGTGGGCAAGCCACTCGCGTACGTGCTGGCCACACGTGAGCAGCCCGACGACCACGACAACCCGCTGCGGGTGGCGTTCGGGAACGAGGCCGCTGACCGCGATATCGCCGAATTCGGCAGGAGGTTCGGCTGCACGGTCTGGGACGGGTTCGGCTCCACCGAGGGTGCGGTGATCATCACCCGCGACGGTGACTGCCCGCCCGGATCGGTGGGCCGCGGGTTCCCCGGGGTGGCCGTCTACAACCCGGAGACGCTGACCGAGTGCCCCGCGGCGGCTTTCGATGCGACCGGGGCGCTGAGCAACCCCGAGCAGGCCATCGGCGAGATCGTCAACGCAGTGGGCGCCGGGCTGTTCAGCGGCTACTACAACGACGACGAGGCCACCGCCGAGCGACTCCGTCACGGCATGTATTGGTCCGGTGACCTGGCCTATCGCGACGCCGATGGCTGGATTTACCTAGCCGGCCGCACGGGGGAGTGGCTGCGGGTCGACGGCGAGAACCTCACCTGCGCTCCGATCGAGCGGATTCTGCACCGATTGCCCCCGATCAGCCGGGTCGCCGTCTACGCGGTGCCCGACGACCGGGTCGGAGACGCGGTGATGGCCGCGATCGTCCTGCGGGATGGTGTTTCGCTGACCCTCGACGAGTTCGGCGATTTCCTGGGAGCCCAGCCCGACCTGTCGCCCAAGGCCTGGCCGCGCTACGTCTGGATTGCCGATGACCTGCCCGTGACCGCCACCAACAAGGTCATCAAGCGCCACCTCAGCGCCCAGGCGACGGCAATTCCGCGAGGCGCCCTCTGGGAGCGCGACCCGCAGAGTCGCCGCTACCGGAAGGTCGCAGCGACCGGGCCGGCGCACTGACGTCCGGCCCCCGCCCGGGTCAGGTACATCTGACAGGTTGACCTTCGGTGTCACCGCTGGCCGGAACGGACAAAATCGCCCCGGCGGGGTGCTCACCGTCCCCGTTAAGGGAGGTCAACCGGCGGGTGCCCGGGCGGGTTATCCGGAGCGACTGTGCGCCGGCCGCGGTTGCGGATGGTGCGTACCCATTCGTCGCCGGTTTCAAACCTTGGGGCGCATTTGGGCAGGTGAGCGCCGAACTGGCATACTGGAGGCCGTTCACCTCAGGTACCGGTTCACGTCCGCCACCCACCGTGGCCAGCGGGCGACCCGGCGACCAGACAAGAAGAGGACCTCATGAAAAGCGGAATTCATCCCGCCTACGTCGAGACCAGCGTGGTCTGCGGCTGTGGCAATACCTTCACGACCCGTAGCACGAAGGAGAGCGGCCACATCGTGGTCGAGGTGTGCTCGCAGTGCCACCCCTTCTATACGGGCAAGCAGAAGATCCTCGACAGCGGCGGCCG
>JBAXUD010000070.1:0-11352 GCA_037129875.1 Mycobacteriaceae bacterium | reverse complement strand
TTTCAGCGGTGCCCACCACCACTCGTTGTTCCGGTACCAGTCGATGGTGGCCCGCAGTCCTTCGGAGAAGTCGGTGTGGGTGGGCGACCATCCCAGTTCGTCGCGCAGAACACCGGCATCGATCGCGTACCGAAGGTCATGGCCGACGCGGTCGCCGACATGGTCGAAGTCATCGGGGTCACGGTCCATCAGCGTCAGGATCAATCGGAGCACCGAGAGGTTGTCGCGCTCGCCGTCCGCGCCGATGAGGTACGTCCGCCCGGCGACGCCGTCCTGCAGAATGCGCCACACGGCACTGTTGTGGTCGTCGACGTGGATCCAGTCGCGCACGTTGCATCCGGTGCCGTACAGCTTGGGGCGACGGCCGGTCAGCACGTTGGTGATCTGGCGGGGGACGAACTTCTCGATGTGCTGGAAAGGCCCATAGTTGTTGGAGCAGTTGGAGATCGTCGCGTTGACGCCATAGGACCGCACCCAGGCCCGAACCAGCAGATCGGCCGAAGCCTTGGTGGCCGAGTACGGACTCGACGGGTTGTAGGGGGTGGCTTCGGTGAATCGGACCGGCTCTGCCCCTCCCGATTCATTCAGCGGAAGATCCCCGTACACCTCGTCGGTCGAGACGTGATGCAACCGGACGCCGTGGCGCCGCACCGCCTCGAGGACCGAAAACGTCCCGATGACGTTGCTGCGCAGGAACGGGGCCGGGTCGTCCAGGGAGTTGTCGACGTGCGTCTCGGCCGCGAAATGGGCCACCGCATCGGACTCGGCCACCAGACGGTCGACCAGCGCGCTGTCGGTGAGGTCGCCCTCGACCAGCCGGATGGTGTTCCCGAGGCGGTCCAGCGATTCGCGGCTGCCGGCGTAGGTGAGGGCGTCGAGCACCGTCACGCTGACCTGCGGGTGCTCCCGAATCGTGCTGTGGACGAAATTGGCGCCGATGAACCCCGCGCCGCCGGTGACCAAGAGCCGCATCGGGCCACCTTAACCGGCTCGCAGGGGCCCGAAGGGTCCGCGTCGCCGCCGTTTTGGAGCGTGCGCGCCGAGCAGGTATCGTGAGTCAACGGTGCGGTGATCGCGCCGGCTCTTGCGTGCCCAGTCCTGGAACACTCTTTTTAGGCCTTCACGTTTTGCAGTCGGGCGAATGCTGCCCCAACAATCAACGCAGGCTAGTGAGGATATGGGCAAGAAAGACGGTGCCATCGAGGTCGAGGGCCGCGTGGTCGAGCCCCTGCCCAATGCGATGTTTCGCATTGAGCTGGAGAACGGACACAAGGTGCTTGCCCACATCAGCGGCAAGATGCGGCAGCACTACATCCGCATCCTGCCCGAGGACCGGGTGGTGGTGGAGCTCTCGCCCTACGACCTGACCCGCGGCCGGATTGTGTACCGGTACAAGTAGCCCGATCGAATTACGAACGAGACAGGATCAACGAGCCGTGAAGGTCAACCCGAGCGTCAAGCCGATCTGCGACAAATGCAGGGTGATCCGCCGGCATGGGCGGGTCATGGTGATCTGCTCTGATCCCAGGCACAAGCAGCGGCAGGGCTAACCACCCGCAGCTTGCGGCGCATCGACACAACTGAATGCAGACCTCCCAGAACCAGCAGGCGGATAGCGCGCCTGCCCACGCCCGGAACGGAGGCCGGGCCCCGGAAGGCTCCATCATTTTTGGGCCTGACGGGAACGGTCTGGGAACGACACCTCCGCATAGAAGAAGGAATACAGCCCTGTGGCACGTCTAGTGGGCGTGGATCTCCCGCGCGATAAGCGCATGGAGATCGCGCTGACCTACATCTACGGCATCGGCCGTACCCGCTCCCAGGAAATCCTGGCGGCGACCGACATCGACCGGGACCTTCGCAGCAAGGACCTCACCGACGATCAGCTGACCCAGCTGCGCGAATACATCGAAGGCCACCTCAAGGTCGAGGGCGATCTGCGCCGCGAGGTGCAGGCCGACATCCGCCGCAAAATCGAGATCGGCTGCTACCAGGGTCTGCGGCACCGTCGCGGACTGCCGGTTCGCGGTCAGCGGACCAAGACCAATGCGCGCACCCGCAAGGGCCCGAAGCGCACCATCGCCGGTAAGAAGAAGGCTAAGTAAATGGCACCTCCGAAGAAGGCCGCGTCCGGCGCCAAGAAGGGCAAGACCACCCGCCGCAGGGAAAAGAAGAATGTCCCGCACGGTGCCGCTCACATCAAGAGCACGTTCAACAACACCATCGTGTCGATCACCGACCCGCAGGGCAACGTCATCGCATGGGCGTCCTCTGGCCACGTCGGCTTCAAGGGCTCACGCAAGTCCACGCCGTTCGCCGCCCAACTGGCCGCCGAGAACGCAGCCCGCAAGGCACAGGAGCACGGCGTCAAGAAGGTCGACGTGTTCGTCAAGGGCCCGGGCTCGGGCCGTGAGACCGCGATCCGCTCGCTGCAGGCCGCCGGCCTCGAGGTCGGCGCGATTTCCGATGTCACTCCGCAGCCGCACAACGGCTGCCGGCCGCCCAAGCGGCGCCGGGTCTAGCAGGGAAAGGGAAACACACGAAATGGCTCGTTACACCGGACCTGCCACCCGAAAGTCACGCCGTCTGGGCGTCGACCTCGTCGGTGGTGACCAATCGTTCGAGAAGCGCCCCTACCCGCCCGGCCAGCACGGCCGCGCCCGGATCAAGGAGAGCGAATACCGCACCCAGCTGCAGGAGAAGCAGAAGGCCCGCTTCACCTACGGCGTGATGGAGAAGCAGTTCCGCCGCTACTACGAAGAGGCGAACCGCAAGGCCGGCAAGACCGGCGAGAACCTGCTCCAGATCCTGGAGAGCCGGCTGGACAACGTCGTCTACCGTGCCGGCCTGGCCCGGACCCGGCGGATGGCACGCCAGCTGGTCAGCCACGGTCAATTCACCGTCAACGGCGTCAAGGTGAACGTCCCGAGCTACCGGGTGTCGCAGTACGACATCATCGACGTCCGGGACAAAGCGCTGAACACCGTCCCGTTCCAGATCGCCCGGGAGACCGCGGGCGACCGTCCGATCCCAGCCTGGCTGCAGGTCGTCGGCGAGCGTCAGCGGGTGCTGGTTCACCAGCTGCCCGTGCGTGACCAGATCTCGGTGCCGCTCGCCGAGCAGCTCATCGTCGAGTTCTACTCGAAGTAAACACACCCTCGGGGGCTGCGCCCCCGAGAACCCCCCGAGAGAAAGCGGACCCCTTCGGGGGCTCACTTTTGAAATAGCACCGAGAGACGTCAAATAGCGGGCGTCGAAAGGAAATGAAAACACCATGCTGATTTCACAGCGCCCCACACTGAGCGAAGACTCCCTCGCCGAGAACCGTTCGCAGTTCATCATCGAGCCGTTGGAGCCGGGTTTCGGCTACACACTTGGCAATTCGCTGCGGCGCACGCTGCTGTCGTCCATCCCGGGCGCAGCGGTGACCAGCATCCGCATCGACGGCGTCCTGCACGAGTTCACCACCGTGCCGGGTGTCAAAGAGGACGTCACCGACATCATCCTCAACCTCAAGAGCCTGGTGGTGTCCTCCGACGAGGACGAGCCGGTCACCATGTATCTGCGCAAGCAGGGGCCCGGCGCAGTCACCGCGGGTGACATCGTGCCGCCGGCCGGGGTGAGCGTGCAGAACCCGGACATGCACATCGCGACCCTCAACGACAAGGGCAAGCTGGAGATCGAGCTTGTCGTCGAGCGCGGCCGCGGCTACGTGCCGGCCGTCATGAACAAGGCCTCGGGCGCCGAGATCGGCCGCATCCCAGTGGATTCCATCTACTCGCCGGTGCTGAAGGTCACCTACAAGGTCGAGGCCACCCGCGTCGAGCAGCGCACCGACTTCGACAAACTGATCCTCGACGTGGAGACCAAGAACTCCATCAGCCCCCGCGATGCACTCGCGTCGGCCGGCAAGACGCTCGTCGAGCTGTTCGGCCTCGCCCGTGAGCTCAACATCGAGGCCGAGGGCATCGAGATCGGCCCGTCGCCGGCGGAGGCCGATCACATCGCGGCGTTCGCGCTGCCGATCGACGACCTGGACCTGACGGTTCGCTCGTACAACTGCCTCAAGCGCGAGGGTGTGCACACCGTGGGCGAGCTGGTGGCCCGCACCGAATCGGACCTGCTCGATATCCGCAACTTCGGCCAGAAGTCCATCGACGAGGTCAAGATCAAACTGCATCAGCTCGGCCTGTCGCTGAAGGACTCGCCGGCCAGCTTCGATCCGTCCGAGGTTGCCGGCTACGACGTGGCCACCGGAACCTGGACCAACGACAGCGGCTATGACCTGGACACCGATCAGGACTACGCCGAGACCGAACAGCTCTAAATCCCTGCCCGGTCCTACCTGATACGGGGATCGGCCCAACTAGGAGATTGCAATGCCCAAGCCCACTAAGGGTCCTCGCCTCGGCGGGTCCTCCTCGCACCAGAAGGCGATCCTGGCCAACCTGGCCACGTCGCTGTTCGAGCACGGCCGGATCAAGACCACCGAGCCGAAGGCCCGGGCGCTGCGTCCCTACGCCGAGAAGCTCATCACGCATGCCAAGAAGGGCACCCTGCACAACCGGCGTGAGGTGATGAAGAAGATCCGCGACAAGGATGTGGTGCACACCCTGTTCGCCGAGATCGGCCCGTTCTTCGCCGACCGCAACGGCGGCTACACCCGGATCATCAAGGTCGAGGCTCGCAAGGGTGACAACGCCCCGATGGCCGTGATCGAGCTGGTGCGGGAGAAGACGGTCACCTCCGAGGCCAACCGGGCCCGGCGGGCCGCGGCGTCGGCGAAGAAGGCCGCACCGGCAGCGCCCAAGGAGGAGGAATCCGTGACAGAGCCGCAAGAGAGCGAGGAATCCGTGACGGAGCCGCAAGAGAGCATTGAGGCGGTGGAGGCGGAGGACGCCGGCATCGCCGATGCGCAGACCGCCGTCGCATCCGAAGAGATCGCCGAGGCCGGCGAGTCTGAAAACTCCTGATTCGTTGGACACCGACGTGCCCGCCTCCGATTCCGGTGGCGGGCATGTTGCTTCTTCTCAGCCGGTGCGGCTGCGGCTCGAGATCGCCTACGACGGAACCGATTTCACCGGCTGGGCGGCCCAGGAGGGGCACCGGACCGTTGCCGGTGTGCTTGACGAGGCATTCTCGACGGTCTTCCGGGTTCCCGTGCGACTCTTCGCGGCGGGCCGCACCGACTCCGGCGTGCATGCCACCGGCCAGGTGGCCCACGTCGATGTGCCCGCCGACGCCCTGAGCCATGCCTATCCGCGCCGGTTCCGCACCGGAGATCCGGAGTTCGGGCCCCTGGTGCGCAGGTTGGCCAAGTTCCTGCCTCAGGACGTCAGGGTTCGCGACATCTCGCGGGCGCCGACGGGCTTCGATGCCCGGTTCTCAGCGCTGCGCCGGCACTACGCGTACCGGTTGGCGTTGGCGCCGTGGGGGGCCGATCCCCAGCAGGCGCGATATGTCACACCGTGGCTGCGTTCACTCGACGTCGACGCCATCAGGTCCGGGTCCCGAATTCTGCTGGGATTGCACGACTTCGCCGCATTCTGCCGGCCGCGTCCGGGCGCGACAACCATCCGCGATCTTCAACGCCTGGACTGGGTTCGCGACGGCGACCTGCTCACCGCCCACGTCAGCGCGGACGCGTTCTGCTGGTCGATGGTGCGTTCGCTGGTCGGCGCTCTGCTCGCGGTGGGTGAAGGACGACGTGAACCTGACTGGTGCGCAACGCTATTGAGTGCCCAGGCGCGCTCCAGTGACTTCGCGGCGGCACCGGCCCGCGGCCTGACGCTGATCGGTGTGGACTATCCGCCCGACGATCAACTCGCGGCGCGGATCGCCGTGACCAGAGATGTGCGCAACCTCGGCACCCCGCCCGATTGCTAGAGCCTGGCCGCCACGAAAGCCGCTGCCTGATCGACCAAACCGGAACCGACGTACGCGTCGTACTGATGCGCCGGCCAGTTCTCCACCCAGGTATTGGGATCGAGATTGTTGTTGCAGATCGGGTCGTCGGCCGTGCACAGGTCGATCGTCTTGTCGCCGTAGAGCGGACTGATGGCTGACACCGGACCCAGGACCTTGCGAGTCCCGTTGCCGAACAGCGCAACGGCGGCAATGCGGTCATTCATGCCGAGCGGCAAGGGGTTTTCGTAGCCGAAGATCGGCGCCGGGACCGCCACCACGACATCGGTGACCGCGGCGCCGAGGGAGTAGCCGCCCAGCACCAAACGCGTATTGGGGCAGTTGGCCGCCATGTACTGGATGTGGCGGCTCATGTCGTTGGCGCCCTGGATGACTTCGGTGTCCGCCGGATAGTTCACCGCGTAGAAGCCGACGTATCTGTCGGTCTTGCTGCGCAGGGAGTCGACGAACGCCTGGCCGATCTGACCGGTGCCAGGCGGTTCGGTCCTGCCGCGCGCGAAGACCACCTCGACCTCGGGGCAGGAGGCGGCTTGCGCGGCGGGCAGGGGAACGGCTCCGAGAGCGCCGGCCGTGACGAAAATCACCACCGACACCGTATTTCTCATACGCCTCACCAGCATCAGGCCATGGTATCGACACTTCAGGTGCGGTGCCAGGCGCGATTCTCTAGAGCAGTCCTGACACGAAGCCGGCAGCCTGGTTGACCATGCCGGTCTTCTCATAACTGGTGTGGGCGAACGGGTTGCGTCCCTGCGAGCAGATCGGGTCGCCGTCGGCGCACATGTCGATCCCCTTGCCGGCGAAGGGCGCGAGGGCGGTCGAGACCGGGTTGCCGAACTTGGTGGACGGGTTCCCGAACACCGCGACCGCCGCGATGGTGCTGGCCAGGCCTTGCGGCATCGGCGGCGCCGAACCCACCTCACCGACCTTGGCGCCCAGTGGGGGGATGCCCAGGAGCATGTCCACCACCGCGGCTCCCTGGGAATAGCCGCCGAGCACGATTCGGGTGTCAGGACAGGTGTCGGCGATCTGCGCGATCCGGTTCGTCGCGTCGTTGGCACCCTCGGAGGCGGTGAGGAAGTCGTAGCTGGCGGGGTAGTTCACTGCGTAGACCCCCAGCGTGCGGCCACCCAGGTTGGCAGTGAGTTGCTCGCTGAGTGCCTGCCCGACCCGGCCGACACCCGCCGGCTCACCGGTGCCGCGGGCGAATACCAACTCGACATCTGGGCACTGAGCGGCCTGAGCCGGTACCGCCGCGGCCGACAAGGCCGCCGAGGCGGCCAGAAGGCACGCTGACATCCCCGAAACAAAACGCATGCGGCAATCCTCACACACCGCCCATAGCGGTGCGAAACCGTGTGTTACAGCAGGTTTGCCACGAACACGGCGGCTTGGTTGGCGCCGCCGTCAGGACCGTAGTTGCGGTGGGCCACAACGTTGTTGCCGTTCGAGCAGATCGGATCGCCGGGGCTGCAGACGTCGATGGCCCGGTTGCCGACCACCGGACTGGAGGTCAGCGGCAGGCCGACCTTCGCCGACGGGTTACCGAACACCGCGACCGCGGCGATGTGGTCGGCGGCGGACGGCGGCAGTGGGTTGGTGAACCCGATCCCCGGTATAGGGATGGAGGTGACCACGTCGACAACGGCGGCGCCCTGCGAATAACCGCCCAGCACGATCCTGGTGTTCGGGCAGTTATTGGCGACCCACTGGATATGGCCGCTGGCGTCGTTGGCGCCGTCGGCTACGGCCAGGAAGTCATAGCTGGCGGGGTAGTTGACCCCGTACACCCCGAGGCTGCGATCGCCGATCAGGCCGCGCAGGTCGTAGACGAATGCGTCGCCGACCCGTCCGATCCCCGGATCCTCGCCGGTGCCGCGGGCGAACACCACTTCGACGTCATTGCAGTCGGCCGCGTTGGCAGCAGGTGCGGTCAGCGGGATCGCGACCACCGCGGTGGCGGCGAGCAGCGTCGCGGCGGCGGGCAGAAAGACGGACACGGGGAGATTCCTCACGCGTTGATTGTGGCAGACGCCGGTGTATGCGCGGTTAATCGCGCAGCGAGCCGATCGCCACCGGCTCGATAGCCCCGGCGTCAGGCCAGGACGAGGCGGTGACCGCGGCGCTGCGGTCGCCCTGACGGGCCAGCGCCAAGCCGAGGAGCACCACGGCCCCGCCGACCACCTGGATGGCGGTCATCCCCTCGCCGAGCATGAGCCACGCGGCCAGCACGGCGAAGAGCACCTCCGCCAGGCCCACCAGCGATGCGAAACTGGGCCGCAGGCGCGCGACACCGCTGATCCCAAGCGTGTAGGCGATCGCTGTGGAGATCACGCCCAGCAGGAGAACCGGTACCAACCACGGGAGGGCGACACCGGCGACCACAGCGTCGTTGGCGGTGAACTGCACCGGCATGACGCCGGACATCCCCAGCGCGGCAACGGCCACGGTGGCGACGACCAATCCGCCGGCGGCCAGGGTGATGGCGTGCAGACCCGACCCGTCCGCTGTCACCGCGTCGGACATCATGAAGTAACAGACCGCGCAGACGGCGGCGCCCAGACCCCAGGCCACCCCGACTGCGTCGACCCGGGCGCCGTGCACAACGTCGAGAACCAGCGTGACGCCGACGATCGCCAACGCCACACCGGCCAGCGTGAGCCCGCGTGGGCGGCGGTGGGTGGTAGCCCATACCCACGCGATGACCAGCACGGGTGAGGTGTACTCGAGCAGCAGGGCCACGCCAACCGAGAGGTGCGCGACGGCGTTGTAATAACAGAGTTGGGCGCCGGCCACCGGGATCAACCCGTAGAGCACCACGGTCCTGGCGTGCTCGCGAGCCTCACGCACCCAGTCGGGTTTGACGAGGGTCGCGACGACGGCGAGAACGACGGCGCCACCGGCGAGCCGGGCGGCGACCGCGGCCGTGGGCGACCAGCCGGCCACCATCAACGACTTGGCCAGCGGACCGGACATCCCGAAGGTGAAGGCCGATCCGGTGGCGAACAACAGGCCGAGCCGGAAGCGGTCGATGCTGTGCGTTGTGGACACCGAACACCCCTGTCATCAGTAAAGTGGTTGATGGACATGACACTACGTCCGGAGGGGGTCATGCGTCAAATGCATTTTAGTCATGACACGGAACTCACATTGCGGGCGGCGTGTGTGCTGGTCAACACCGACCGGGTCGACGGTGAACAACTGGCCGACCAAGGCGCCCTGGATTCCTACCTCGAGGCCTATGGCTGGACCGGGCGTCGCGACCACGACTCAGCTGAGCTGGCCGCGGTCCACCGGCTGCGCACCCGGCTGGGTCTGATCTGGGCCGGCGCCGACGATGAGACGCCGACCGTTGACGCGGTGAATGCGCTGCTGGCCGATACCCGAGCGGCGCCCTGGCTGACCCGGCACCCCGAGATGCCCGAGTGGCACCTCCACCTGGCGTCGGCCGACGACCCGCTGGCCGGGCGGATGGGGGCGGAGATGGCCATGGCGCTGGCCGATCTGATCCGGGCCGGCGAGTTGCGGCGACTCAAAATCTGCGCGGCTCCCGATTGCCACGCGGTGTTGATTGACCTGTCGCGCAACCGTTCCCGGATGTTCTGCGACACCGGTAATTGCGGCAACCGGCAGCACGTCGCCGCCTACCGGGAGCGTCGCTCAAGAGATCAGTGACGTGCTGTTGATGGCCGACGATCCGGATCGGCGAATTCGCCTAGCGTGACCTGCCGTGCCCACAGCCGCGATGGTGCTGGAAGTCACCGACTCCTCGGCCCGGGTTTTGTCGGGTTCGTCCAATGGCGCCGGCCCGCCGCAGCCCCTGGTGGACGCCGCCCTCGACTGGATCGATGATCCGGTGGGGCTGCTCGACGAGCGGCCCGTCCCCGTCGCCGATCTCCTGCGATCGCTGCTGGAGGCCCTGGTGGGCCCGCACCGCGACTCCGTCGTGGTCGTGCATCCGCCGGACTGGTCACCACACCGGGTGGACCGGGTGGTGGCTGCGGCCAATGCGGTGGCCGACCATGTCAAGGCGGTGAGCCGGGACCGGTGGTCAGATGAGGCCGGGGAGGAACCGCAGGAAGAACACGTCGACAACGGCCGGTCGGCAGGTCTCCGGCGCCTGCCGATGACCGCGGTGCTGGCCGGAAGCGCGGTTGTCGCCCTGGCGGGGGCGGCCCTGGCGATTCGGTCGGCGCCGGTGCCGAAGGATGCCTCCGGGGTGACCGTGGCGGAAGGCCGAATGGCGGTCCGGATTCCGGCGCAGTGGACTGTCGAACGGGTGACCGGCGGACCCGGGTCCCGTCGTCTCCGGGTGAGCTCACCGCAAGACCCCGGGATCGCCGTGCACCTCACCTGGGCGTATGCCCCGGAGACGACGCTGGCGCAGGCCGCCGACGTCCTCACGCGCGCGATCGGCGACGAGGCACCGGGGGTGTTCGTCGACCTACGCCCGCTCGACGAGGTGGCGGGCCGGCCCGCGGTGACCTACCGGGAAGTGCGACCCGGCCGCGTCATCGCCTGGTCGGTGGTCCTCGCCGGTTCGACGCGCATCAGCATCGGCTGCCAGAGCCCACCGGGGCGGGAAGCCGCCGTCCGTGCCGCCTGCGCCGAGGCGGTGCGCTCAGCCCGCGAAACTTAGATGGAACCGGATCGCACCGCTGTGCGTCTGACCAGGTATCCGACGCTTGCGCGGTCCCGACGGAGGAGAGCCGTCGGAACCGCACAGGCGTCGGCCCAGTAGGTCGGCAGGTGGCCGAACCGGATCCTGGCTTGTCCAGCGGTGCCGTTTTGACCTGCACTGATCCCCGCCGGTAGGCTGAGCCGCTGGCGTGCGGTAAGCCGCGGGTTGTGTTCCGCGGGGTAAGCCGGGGTCTCGGGTCAGTGTTGGTCGCCGAGACGCCACCCGACCGTCGACGTCCGACCGACACCCGGCTTGGCCGGGATCCACCCCGATAAGAGAGGTATGCGCTGTGCCTACTACCTACACGCCGAAGGCCGGTGACACCACGCGTTCGTGGTACGTCATCGATGCCACCGACGTGGTCCTCGGCCGGCTCGCCGTCGCTGCAGCCACATTGCTGCGCGGCAAGCACAAGCCGACATTCACGCCCAACGTCGACGGCGGTGACTTCGTCATCGTCGTCAACGCCGACAAGGTCGCCATCGGAGGCGACAAACTCAAAAACAAGAAGGCCTACCGTCACTCGGGGTATCCCGGCGGTCTGTCCTCGCGCACGATCGGTGAGCTGATGCAGAAGCACCCCGACCGGGTCGTCGAGAAGGCCATTCTCGGCATGCTCCCGCACAACAAGTTGAGCCGCCAGATCCAGAAGAAGCTCAAGGTGTACGCGGGTCCCGAGCATCCGCACACCGCACAGCAGCCGATTCCCTTCGAGATCAAGCAGGTGGCGCAGTGACACAGGAAGT
>JBAXUD010000007.1:0-21800 GCA_037129875.1 Mycobacteriaceae bacterium | reverse complement strand
CACCGACCAGGTTGACCAGGCCGGCCTCGGCGAACTCGGCGAGGTAGCCGGCCTGATGCTCAGGGGACTCGTCGTACTCGCCGAACGCGTTGGGCAGACCGGCGTTCGGGTAGCAGGAGACGTAGGTATCCGCGATCCGGGCCATCTCGGCGATGTAGGGCCTCATCTCGGGTGCGCCCAGGGCGCAGTTGAGGCCCACCGCAATCGGCTTCGCGTGCCTGATCGAGTTCCAGAATGCCTCGGTGACCTGGCCGGACAACGTCCGCCCAGAGGCATCGGTGATGGTGCCCGAGATGATCACCGGCCAGCGGCGTCCGCGCTCCTCGAACAGCGTCTCGACGGCGAACACCGCCGCCTTGGCGTTCAGCGAGTCGAAGATCGTCTCGATGATGATCAGGTCGGCACCGCCGTCGACCAGGCCGTTGGCAGCCTCCAGGTAGGCGGCAACCAGCTGGTCGTAGGAAACGTTGCGGGCTCCGGGGTCGTTGACGTCCGGCGAGATCGACGCGGTCCGCGTCGTCGGCCCCAGCGCCCCGGCGACGTAGCGGGGTTTGTCAGGCGTGCTGAACTCGTCACAGACCTTGCGGGCCAGGGCGGCGCCGGCATAGTTCAGCTCGTAAGCCAGCTCATGCATGTCGTAGTCGGCGAGCGAGATCGCGGTCGAGTTGAACGTGTTCGTCTCCAGGATGTCCGCGCCCGCCTCGAGGTACTCGCGGTGAATGCCCTCGATGATCTGCGGCTGCGTGCACGTGAGCAGGTCGTTGTTGCCCACAAGATCGCTCGGCCAGTCCTTGAACCGCTCGCCGCGATAGCCGGCCTCGTCCGGCCGGTCCCGCTGGATCGCCGTGCCCATCGCGCCGTCGATCACCATGATCCGCCGGCGCAGCGTTGCCGTCAGTTGGCCGGTGCAGTCGGGGCGGATGTTCGGCGCAAAGGTGTTGATGTCGGCGCTCACACACATTCCTTCCTGGCGGAAGGCGTCCTTAACTCTGCCGAGCGTGGCGGATACCGGCATGAAGCCGGAACCGTTGCAACGCCTCTCGACGAACAAAAGTCTACGTCGTCGCCCGGGCCGGTCCTATGCGGCTCATCCCAGCCAAGCAGGGCTTAGGCTGGACGGGTGACGTCGTGGAACTTCAGTGGCAGTAAAGGCCCCAGCCTGCCCGAACTCCACAACACCATCATCGTGGCCGCATTCGAGGGCTGGAACGACGCCGGGGACGCCGCCAGCGATGCGCTCGAGCACCTCGACGAGATCTGGGAAGCGCAGCCGATCGTCGAGATCGACGATGAGTCGTATTACGACTATCAGGTCAACCGGCCGGTGATCCGCCAGGTCGACGGGGTCACCCGGGAACTCGTCTGGCCGTCGATGCAGATTTCCTACTGCCGCCCGCCCGGCGCCGACCGCGACATCGTCCTGATGCACGGCGTGGAGCCCAACATGCGCTGGCGCAGCTTCTGCGCCGAACTGCTCGGCATCGCCGACAAGCTGAACGTGGACACCGTCGTCATCCTCGGCGCCCTGCTGGCCGACACCCCGCACACCCGGCCGGTGCCCGTCTCCGGTGCCGCCTACTCCCCCGATTCGGCGAAGACCTTCGGCCTGCAGGAATCGCGCTATGAGGGTCCCACCGGCATCGCCGGGGTGTTCCAGGACGCGTGTGTGGCAGCCGGGATTCCCGCCGTGACGTTCTGGGCCGCGGTGCCCCACTACGTCTCCCAGCCGCCCAATCCGAAGGCCACCGTGGCGCTGCTGCGCCGCGTCGAGGAGGTCCTCGACATCGAGGTTCCGCTCGGTGAACTGGTGGAGCAGGCCGAGGAGTGGGAACTGGCCGTCACCGAGATGACGGCCGAGGACGAGGAGATCGCCGAATACATCGCCAGCCTGGAACAGCGCGGGGACGCCGAAGTCGACGTGAACGAGGCGCTGTCGAAGGTGGACGGTGACACCCTGGCGGCGGAGTTCGAACGGTATCTGCGACGCCGCGGGCGCTGAGTTCCCTCCACCTTGGGGGCTATGGACGCCTCAGACGCCCGAAAACGTCCTCAGGACCCACGCTCGCGTAGGCCGGACGTCGTTATCTACACGTCGTTATCTACATTGAGCTTGTGAAACTGGCATTGAGCGACGCCGACGTCGCGTTCCGGGACTATTTGCGCGATTTCTTTACTCGTAAGTTCCCCGCCGATATTCGGGAGCGGGTCCGGACCGAGAGCCTGAACTACCCCGAGGACGCGGTGAACTCCATGCGCATCCTCAACGAGGCGGGACTGGCGGTGCCGAACTGGCCGGTCGAGTGGGGCGGCAAGGACTGGACCCCGCTGCAGCGCCAGATGTGGGCCGAGGAGATGCGAATGGCCTGCGTCCCGGAGCCATTGGCGTTCAACGCCGGCATGGTCGGGCCGGTCATTGCGCAGTTCGGGTCCCAGGAACTCAAGGAGCGGTTCCTGCCGGCGACGGCCAACCTGGACATCTGGTGGTGCCAGGGCTTCTCCGAGCCCGAGGCCGGCTCGGACCTCGCCTCGCTGCGCACCACCGCAATCCGCGACGGCGACCACTACATCATCAACGGCCAGAAGACCTGGACCACGCTGGGGCAGTACGCGGACTGGATCTTCGTCCTGGCCCGCACGGACCCGAACGCGCCGAAGAAGCAAGCCGGCATCTCGTTCATCCTCGTCGAGATGTCCACGCCCGGAATCACTGTGCGGCCGATCAAGTTGATCGACGGCAGCTACGAGGTCAACGAGGTGTGGTTCACCGACGTCCGCGTCCCCGCCGATCAACTCGTCGGCGAGGAGAATGCCGGCTGGAGCTACGCGAAGTTCCTGCTGTCCAACGAGCGCAACGGGATCGCCCGGGTGGGCACCAGCAAGCTGTGGCTCACCGAGGTCAAGGAGCACGCGGCCAAGACTCCGCTCGGCAACGGCACGCTGCTGGAGGATCCGCTGTTCGCCGCCCGGGTAGCCGAGGTGGAGAACGAACTGCTGGCGCTGGAGTTGACGCAGCTGCGGGTCAGCGGCGACGAAGGCGGCGGCAAGCCGAACCCGGCGTCGTCGATCCTCAAGCTGCGGGGCTCCCAGTTGCAACAGGAGGTGACCGAATTGCTGGTCGAGGTGGCCGGCCCGGACGCGCTGCCGTTCGAGGCGCCCGAGGCGGTCGATTCCCCCGCCTGGGCACAGCACGCCGCGCCCCGGTACCTGAATTACCGCAAGACGTCGATCTACGGCGGCAGCAACGAGGTCCAGCGCACCATCATCGCCTCGACGATTCTGGGACTGTGACGTTTCTCTGGGAGAGGACCCCATGAACTTCGACCTGACCGAAGAGCAGCAGCTGCTGGCCGACACGACGCGCGATGTTCTGCTGCGCGGCTACGGCACCGTCGAGGCGCGTAACAAGGTGGTCGACACACCGGTGGACGCCGGACCGGGCTACAGCCCGGAGGTGTGGAAGCAACTGGCCGAGATCGGCATCCTCGGATTGGGCTTGGATTCCCCCGGGGACCCCGATGCGGCGGGGCCCATCGAGGTGATGGTGGTGATGACCGAGGTCGGTCGCCGACTCGCGCCGGAGCCTATCGCGGCCGCGGCGCTGATCCCGGGCGGCGCTATCGCCGCACACGGCTCGGACGAACAGCGGGCACTGCTCGACGAAGTGGCCGGCGGCCGGCGACTGCTGGCCTTCGCACACACCGAACCCGGCCGGCGCGGCAACGCCGAACTGGCCACCCGGGCCAGCGAACAGGGCGGCGCCTGGACCATCACCGGCCGCAAGAACCCGGTGATCGCCGGAGACCGGGCAGACACCTTGCTCGTCACCGCCGCACTGCCCGGCGGCGGCAGCGGACTGTTCCTGGTCGATGCCTCCCAAGAAGGCACGGCAGTGACTCGTGCGGGCTACCGGACCTTCGACGGCCAGCGCGGGGCCGACATCACCTTCGACGACGCCGCGGCACAGCCCCTGGGCTCCGGTGGCGACGCGTCCGCGGCCATCGAAGCCACGGTGCTGAACTTCCAATCGGCGCTGTGCGCCGAGGCGGTCGGGGCGATGGACGAATCACTGCGACTGACAACGGATTACCTCAAGAGCCGCAAGCAGTTCGGCGTCCCGCTGAAGACCTTCCAGACACTGACTCAGCGCGCCGCGGACATGTACGTGTCCCTGGAACTGGCCCGCAGCATGGGCTACTACCTGTCGATGTCGGTGGCCGACGGCCGGTTCGACCCGATGGTCGGTGCCCGCGCCAAACTTCAGGTCGGCCGGTCCGGACGGCACATCTCCCAGGAGTCGATTCAGTTGCACGGCGGCATCGGCGTCACCGCCGAGTATCCGATCGCGCACTATGCCGCACGACTGACCGCCATCGACCAGACCTTCGGATCCTCGACCGATCAGCTGCGCTACCTGGTCAGCCAGGTCGGCACCTACGGCACAGCGGTGCTCTAGGAACGCGCGTCAGCTCACCTTCACCAGTTTCGGCGCCTGCCAGCTGCCGTCCAGGGCCTCGTCCTTCGGCCAGTACAGGCGCATGAAGATGGTGAACGGTCCCGGCGGCGCGGGCAGCCAGTTGGGCTGTTTGGCCGACTCCGGTGGGCTGTTCTGGATGTAGAGCGTCAGGCTGCCGTCGGGATTGGTCGTCAGATTCGGCAGCATGGGCGAGTTGATGACGTAGCGGTTGATCGGGTTGTCCACCAGCAGGCTCTCCGGCAGCTTGTACATCGTCACCGACCAGAAGGCGTTCACCGGCGGCAATCCGCCGGCCGGGAAGGTCAGGGTGTATTTGTTCTCACCGCTCAACGCTTTACCGTCGGCGTCGGTGGAGAGCACCGGGTACATGGCCTCCTGCTTGGAGTTGCCGTAGATGCCGATCACCGCGGCCGCCATCCGGTAGAGGTAGTTGTCGCCGACCTGCTCCTTGGACCCGAACAGATCACCGGACTTGACCTCGCCGGTGTCGATCTTGTCCTTCTTGAAGGTGGCGAACTCCGACCAGGCGTCCGCCATCCCGTCGGAGAACGCCTGCTGCATCTCGGGGCTGAGCTTTTCGGAGTTGAACGTGCCGTCCCCGGTGAGGCCGATGGAGGCGAAACGGGCCCGGATGTCCTTCTCCGAAGCCATCGTTGGCGCGTACTTGAGCTGGAAATCCAGCAGGTCGAAGAACTTCAGCGATATCTTCTGGTCATCCGAAGTAAGCGGGCTGGGCCAGTCGACCGCCGGCGCCGCATCCGGCGCCTTCTTCTTCAGGAAGGTCGACAGCGGCTCGGCCTTGTAGCCGGCCTGGATCTTCTTGACGTTGTCCAGATCGTCGGGGCCCAGCAACTGGGTGCGGTAGGCCACCAGGACGAAGTCGGTGTCGGCTTTGATGACGTCCTTGACGCCGTCGGGCTTCTCACCGGCCCAGCCGGGCCCGGCCAGCAGGTAGAGACCGCCGTCATTGCCGGTGGTGCGGCTTCCGATGTAGCCGAAATTGGCGGTGTAGCCGTCGATGAACTGCAACGAGTAGTAGCGGTCCTTGTCGATCGGGGGCACGTAGAGCACCAGCGGCTCGGCGCGCAGGTCCGCCCCCAGCATGGAGTAGGGAGTATCGGAGTTCGGCGTCTGGACGGCGGTATCGTCGGGGGTGAAAAGCCTTGCCACACTGTGCACTTCGTTCCACGGGCCCTTGTATTCCGGGCTCTGCGAATTGATGAAGTAGGAGTACTGGATCCGGTAGCTGTCCACCATCGGGAAGCCGTAGATGTAGGCCTCCTTGGCGATGGCGCGGGCCTGCTCGGCGGTCACCGGTCCGCCGGGCGCCGAGGTGACGGAGGTGGTCTCGGCATCCTTGGCCTGCCTGGCGGTACCGCATCCGGCCAATGTCGCGACGAGCAGTGCGGCGACGAGCGTTATCCATGTCCTCATCGGGGTCCTCATCGGGTTCCTGTCCATGTCGAGAATGCATCGGTGCATCCGCGGCCCCCCTGCACGCGGCGATCCCTGCGTGCTGTGAGTAAACCGCACCACCGTGTGCATCGTCGCGGCGGCATCGTCGTGCCAGGCATGGTGTGGTGACCGCGCAGGTCAGTGCCTCGGCCGCAACATACAGGTCGCCAGGGCGACCAAGACCACGCCGCTGTCCAAGCTGGCCCAGGCGTCGGCGGCGGGCATGCTGCTGAAGCCGAACGGCACCGCCGCCATCATGGACGACTGGCCGGTCGAGTGGATCAAAAGGGCTCCGGCTACGACGACGACGACGACGATGGCGGCGACGACGGCCGTCGGGATGTAACTCTTCACTGTCGAGATGAAACTCTTCATTGTTGAGGCCTTTCAGGTGTCTCTTGGCTGATGAGGAATATCAATAAGGGTGTCGGTCGGCACCTCGGAGGTCGTTCCGCCGACCGGACCCTTGACCGGATGAATGTGTTATCCGCCGATCAGCCGACACGGGCGAGCGACGTCGGCACCGATCGTCGGGCTCACCCGGTGATAACGGCCGCTTCTTCATCCTCAGGGCTCATGGCGGCCAGAACTACCGGACACCGAGCAAGGCATCCACAGCTGCCGCAACCGCCGCCGGCGCCGCGGGGTCGCTGCCGCCGTACTCCAGTGCATCGGTCACCCAACCGTCCACGGCGGCAAGCGCTTTGGGGCTGTCGAGATCGTCGGCGAGGTAGCGGCGCAGCCGCCCGATCAGGTCGGCTGCATCGGGGCCGGCCGGCAAAGCGGTAGCCGTGCGCCAGCGCCCCAGGCGCGCGGTCGCCTCGGCGAGCACCTCGTCGCTCCAGAACCGGTCGCTGCGGTAATGCCCGGACAGCAGGCCCAGCCTGATGGCGGCCGGGTCCACATGGGCGGCGCGCAAGGCAGAGACCAGCACCAGGTTGCCGCGACTCTTGGACATCTTGTGGCCGTCCCACCCGATCATCCCGGCGTGCACATAGTGCCGGGCGAACCGTCGCTGTCCGGTCATACATTCGGCATGCGCCGCGGAGAACTCGTGGTGCGGGAAGATCAGGTCGCTGCCGCCGCCCTGGACGTCGAACCCGAATCCGATGCGGCTCAGGGCAATTGCCGCACATTCGACGTGCCAGCCCGGCCGTCCCGGGCCGAACGGGGAGGGCCAACTCGGCTCACCCGGCCGCTGCGTGCGCCACAGCAGGGCGTCGAGCGGATCGGCTTTCCCGGGGCGTTGCGGGTCGCCCCCACGTTCGGCGAACAGCTCGAGCATGGTGTCGCGGTCGTAGTTGGACTCGTAGCCGAATTGGACGTCGGCGTCGGCCCGGAAGTACACGTCCGGATGGTCGGGGTCGTCGACGAAGTAGGCGGCCCCCGACGCCAGCAGCTTCTCCACCATCTCGACCACTTCGTCGATGGCCTCGGTGGCCGCCACGAAGTCCTGTGGCGGCAGCACCCGCAGCGCCGCCATATCTTCGCGGAACAGTTGGGTTTCCCGTGCGCCCAGGTCGCGCCAATCGATCCCGTCGCGCTCGGCCCGCTCGAAAAGGGGGTCGTCGACGTCGGTGACGTTCTGCACGTAATGCACGTGATGGCCCGCGTCGCGCCACATTCGGTAGACCAGGTCAAAGGCAAGGTAGGTCGCGGCGTGGCCCAGGTGGGTGGCGTCATACGGGGTGATGCCGCATACGTACATGGTGGCGGTGGACCCCGGCACGGTCGGCCGGACCTGACGATCGGCGCTGTCGTAGAGCCGCAGCTGCGGACCCCGGCCGCCCACCGCGGGAATATCGACCGACGGCCACGACCGCATCAGCTCACCTGCCACATCGCGTCGAGCAGCAGGGCGGCGATGTCCGGCCGGCACATGAGCAGGTCGGGAAGGTAGGGATCGGGCCGGTTGTAGCGCAGCGGAGAGCCGTCGAGACGGGTGGCGTGGAAACCCGCGGCCTGCAGTACTCCGGCCGGGGCCGCAGAGTCCCATTCCCACTGGCCGCCGGCGTGAATGTAGGCGTCGGCGTCGCCGCGAAGTACCGCCATGGCCTTTGCTCCGGCTGAGCCGATGCGGACGAATTCGATGTCGAGGCGCTCGCGCAGCAGCCACAGCACCGCCGGTGGCCGGTTGGAACTGGCGGTGATCCGGATCGGGCCCGAGGGCCGCGGCGCCGGCGCGGTCACCGCATCGCTGCGGTGCACCTCGCCGAGCGCGGGCAGTGCCACCGCGGCGTCGGTGATGGTGCCGTCTTCGGCTCTGTCCGATGTCGCCGGCCCGGCGGCTCCGGGGGTGCGCTGCCAGAGCGCCACGTGGACGGCCCAGTCCCAGCGACGGGGCATCGAGTACTCCCGGGTGCCGTCCAGCGGATCGATGATCCACACCCGGTCGGCATTGAGCCGCAGGAGGTCGTCATGGGCCTCCTCGGACAACACCGCGTCACCGGGGCGCTCCTGGCGAAGTCGCCGCAGCAGCAGGGCGTTGGCTCGGATGTCACCGGCGTCGCCGAGCGCGGGCGGAAAGTCGTGGCCGACCTCTTCGCGCACCGCCAGCAACAGCCGCCCGGCCTCCTCGGCCAGATCGGCGGCCAACTCGGCATCGGTGCGACTCACTCCGCCAGTATTGCCGACTAGGAATCGGCACGTCGGCACGGCCCGACGGTACATTTGCCGGCATGCGGTTGATCGTCGTTGCAGCGGTGGCCGGTGCCGCGGTTGCTCTCACGGCGTCGGGCTGCGGCTCGTCGGCAGCGGCCGACCCACTGACCGGCACCAGCTGGCAGTTGATCGGCATCGATTCGATGGCGCCCGACGAAGCGCCCAGCACGACGATCGACGACCCGTCGAAGTACACGATGACGTTGGGCGACGACGGCCGGGCGGCGTTCGGAGTCGACTGCAATCGCGGATCCTCGACCTGGCAGTCCAGCCCCGCCGCTCCCGACTCCGGCAGCCTGACCTTCGGGCCGGTCGCCCTGACCCGGATGTTCTGCCCGCAACCCTCGGCCGACGCCCACGTCGCCGCGGCGCTGGGCTTTGTGCGTACCTATCTGCTGTCGGACGGCAAGCTGCACCTGTCACTGGAGGCCGACGGCGGAATCATGCACTGGCAGCCGAGTACGGCAGGCGGCTAGAACGCCGGCCAGGGCAACGGCCGGTGGCCGTTGGGCGAGGGCATCACCGGATCGTCGAGCAGTGCGCGGACGCGCCGGCGCAACGCCGCCAGTTCTGCCGCGGTGATGTGCCTGCGCAACCGGGTGCCGAGTTTTCCGGCCATTTGCTGGTCCAGGTCGGCCAGGGCGACGACGTCGTCGTCGTGGATCGGGTCACCGGCCCAACCCCACAGCACGGTGCGGAGTTTGTCGTGGGAGTGCAGTGACAGCCCGTGGTCGACGCCGTAGACGCGCCCGTCGGTACCGGCCAGGATGTGGCCGCCCTTGCGGTCGGCGTTGTTGACGACGACGTCGAACACCGCCATCCGGCGCAGTTGCGGGTTGTCGGCGTGCACCAGGGTGACCTCGCCGCCGGAGTAGTCGTAGGCGGAGATGATCGAGATGTATCCCGGCGGAACGGATTTGCCCGGACACAGATCAACGAGCCCGGCGTCCTCCGGTTCCTCGGCCTGCTCCACCCATAACTGAACCATGCCGGCACCGGCCGGGCCCTGTCGAATGATGGTGTGCGGCACGATGTCCCAACCCAACGCCGCGGAGACCAGATACGCCCCCAGTTCCCGGCCGGCCAGGGTTCCGTCGGGAAAATCCCACAGCGGCTGCTCCCCGGCCACCGGTTTGTACACGCACTCCACCGTGGTGTCGCCGAGGCCGGCCTCGCAGAGGAAGGTCGCGTTGCTGGCCGAGCGGATGCGGCCGATCGGGATCAAGTCACCGCGCAGCAGGATTTCGTGGCGCTCGTCGCCTGCCCCGGCCACCCTGGGCGCATCGACATCTGTCACGAGTCGCCGTCTGTCACGAGTCGCTGTCGTCCCCGGCGGGGTCCGCATCCGCGTCCCCGGTCAGCAGTCCGCGACGGTATCCGTTGCTGCGCACGCACAGATGACCCTCGGGGTCCAGCGGCTCGTCGCAGAGCGGGCACGGCGGCCGGCCGGCGGAGATCACCCGATTGGAGCGGGCGGCGAACTCCTGTGCCGACTCCGGGGACAGGAACACCCGCACCGCGTCGGGGCCCTCCTCGGCGTCGTCGAGGATTACCGAGGCGTCGAACTCGGTGTCGCTGACCGCGAGCAGTTCCACGACGACGCTTTGGGCCTCGGCGTCCCAGCCCAGGCCCATGGTGCCGACCCGGAACTCCGCGTCCAGCGGGGTGATCAGCGGGCCGAGGTCGGCTACCTCCCCCTCCGGCGGCAGCGGTATGCCGAACCTTCGGTGCACCTCGCTCAGCAGGGCCCCGATCCGCTCCGCGAGCACCGCGACCTGCTGTTTCTCCAGCATCACCGACACCACCCGCTTGTCGTGCACGGCCTGCAGATAGAACGCCCGGTTCCCGGGCTCGCCAACGGTCCCGGCGACGAATCGGTCGGGTGTGCGGAATATGTGGATCGAACGGGTCATGGTCAGTACCAAAATACCGGCCCGGCGCCCGGAGAAAAGACACACCGCGGGCGGCGATTCAGTCGGCGGAACCGCCGACGACGGCGTCAGCGCCGGATGTGCTCCCGTCACCGGGCGGTGCGGCGCTCAGTGCCGAGGCCAGTTGGGCGCCGGTGTGGTTGACGTGCAGGACGAACGGGCGGACGTCGGTGTACCGGATCACACTCATCGACGCCGGGTCGGCGACGATGCGCTGAAAGCTGTCCAGGTGGCTGCCCAGCGCATCGGCGACGACGGCCTTGATCACGTCGCCATGGGTGCAGGCCACCCACAGCACGTCGGAGGAGTGTTCGGCGGCGAGTCTGCGGTCGTGTTCGCGGACCGCGGCCACCGCGCGGGCCTGCACCGCGGCCAGGCCCTCGCCGTCGGGGAAGACCGCGGCACTGGGCTGCTGCTGGACCACCGACCACAGCGGCTCGGTGACCAGTTCGCTGAGTTTGCGGCCGGTCCACTGCCCGTAGTCCACCTCGGCAAGGCGTTCGTCGACGACCGGGTCGAGTCCCAGCGCGGCGGCCAGCGGCTCGAGGGTGAGCCGGCAGCGCAGCAACGGCGAGCGCACCAGGGCTCTGATCGGCAGGTTGTCGAGCCGCTCGACGAGCGCGGCCGCCTGGGCGGCGCCCTTCTCGTCGAGTTCGACGCCTTCGGATCGGCCGGCGAGTGTGTGCGCGGTGTTGGACACCGAGCGGCCGTGGCGAAGCAGGATGACGGTCATGTCACCGGGTCCCGTTCACGTGGCCGCCACCACGCCGGTGGCCAGCAGCGCCATCACCGTCAGCGCCAGCACCACGCGGTAGCCGACGAACCAGTACATCGCGTGATGGGCGAGGAAGCGCAGCAGCCAGGCCACCGCGGCGTACCCGACCACGAAGGTGATCACCACCGACACCGCCAGTTGGGTACCGGTGGCGCTCATCCCCTCGGTTTCCGGATGGAAAGCGTCCGGCAGCGAGAACAGCCCGGAGGCGAACACCGCCGGGATCGCGAGCAGGAACCCGAACTTCGCGGCCAGGGGTCGGTCCAGGCCGCGAGCGAGTCCCGCACTGATGGTGGCCCCGGACCGTGACACACCCGGAATCAGCGCCAGGCACTGGGCGACACCGACGAAGAGGCCGTCCTTCCAAGTGATTTGCTCGACATGGCGGTCCTGGCGACTGAAGTATTCCGCAGCCGCGATCACAGCGGAGAACAGCAGCATGGCCGTGGCGACCACCCAGAGGTTGCGCACCTCGGAACGAATGGCGTCTTTGAACAAAAAGCCCAACACGCCGATCGGGATGGAGCCGATGATCACGTACCAGCCCAGCCGGTAATCGACGTTGTCGCGGTGCGCCCGCACCAGCAGACCGTCGAACCAGGCCTTCAAGATCCTGATGATGTCGCGGCCGAAGTAGACCAGCACCGCAGCTTCGGTGCCGAGCTGCGACACCGCGGTGAAGGATGCGCCCGCGTCGCCGGAGAAGAACACCCGCGACACGATCGCCAGGTGGCCCGAGGAGGAGATCGGCAGGAACTCGGTCAGACCCTGCACGATGGACAGCACCACCACCTGCAGCCACGACATCGGTAACACATTCACGGCGCTGACCGTACCGTGCGGACACGGCTACCGACCTGGCAGCCGAACCTGGTCCGTCAGCGCACGGGCGCGGCGAACGCGACAGTGTCGCGGACAGCGGCCGACAGGCTGCGCGCGTCGGCGATATCCAGATCGCCCAGGCTGCGCTCGGCCGTGGCGACGACGTCCTCGGGCAGCGGTACCAGGCCGGCGCACCGGGGACGGTAGACCTCGACCACCAACTGGCCGCGGTGAACATGGAAGGAGAAGCTGCGCCCGTCACCCAGCCGTCCGAACCCGCTGGCGAACACACCGGTGGTGAGGTCCTCGATGACGAACTCGGCTCCGGGCGAAAGCGGGGCAGCGGCCAGCGTCATGTGTTCACCATAACCTCGGTTACGGTGATCGGAGCGTCATCGGCGCATTTCGGTGCACCTAGAATTCGTCAGCGGACACCTGATTCCGCTCTCCACCGACATATCCGGGGGCTACCCGTTGCCACAGCACGCAAACCGCGTCACGAAGCGCAGCATGGTGGCCGGAATCGTCGCGCTGGCGATGGTTGCCGCCGGATGCGCGAAGAGTCCGATCAACCCAGCCCCGCACACCATCGAACCGGCCCGGGCCGCACAGTCCCCGCCCGTCGGCGCCGCTCCTGCGGGCCAGGTCCTGCCACTGGCCGGCAGTCCGCAAGCCGCCGCGGTCGACGGCGCCACCGGGTCGCTGGTGGTGTTCATGCCCGGCGCCGACGCGGCGACGCTGACCGTGTTCGGCCGATCCGGCCCGCCGCGGACCATGACCCTGCCCGGTCCGGCCACGGCTCTCGCCGACGACGGGCGCGGTTCGGCCTATGCGGCCACCCGGGGTGGTTTCTTCACCGTCGACCTGGCCCGCGGCACCTCCACGACGACGACGGTCGAGGGCCAGCAGGGCACCGACTTCACCGCCATCGCGCGCCGCGCGGACGGCCGGATGGTGCTGGGCAGCGCCGACGGCTCGGCCTTCACGCTGGCCGACGACAACAGTGTGGCCGGTACGGCCGACATCTTCGCGCGGGTGGATGCGATTGTCACCCAAGGCAATACAGCCGTCGTGCTCGACCGTGCCCAGACCTCGGTGACCGAGCTCAACCTCGATGGCTCCCCCGCCCTGGCCCTGCGGGCCGGCCTGGGCGCCACCACGATGGCCGCCGATCCGCTGGCCCGGGTGCTGGTCGCCGACACCCGCGGCGGACAACTGCTGGTCTTCGGCGTCGATCCGCTGATGGAACGGCAGGCCTACCCCGTCGGCGGGTCGCCCTACGGGGTGGCCGGATCGAAGACCCTGGTGTGGGTTTCGCTGACTGCGACCAACACGGTGGTTGGCTACGATCTGGCTACTGGCATCCCCGTGGAGAAGGTGCGCTACCCGACCGTGCAGCAACCCAACGCGCTGGCTTTCGACGACACAGGCGACACCTTGTACGTGGTGTCGGCAACCGGCGGGGGTGTGCAGGTGATCCGCAACGCGAGCGGTCCCCGATGAGCACCCCCTACCGCGGCCGGATGCCCGCGGCCTGGGAGGTCGAACTCTCCGACGACTACGAGTGGATTCCGTTGCGTCTGCCGCCGGACGTGACACGGGTCAGCGCCTCCACCCGGCTCTCGATCGAGGCCGAGTACCGGGGCTGGGAGCTGACGAGGGTCCGGCTCTATACCGACGGCAGCAGGCGAGTGCTGTTGCGGCGCAAGAAGACTCGCCTCGATAACCTGAGCAATCAGCGGCCGACCGATCAGCCGGGGCTTCCGATGCATCAGCCGGGGCTTCCAATGCATCAGCCGGGGCTTCCGATGCATCAGCCGGGGCTGTGATCTACGACGCGGTGCGGCGCCTGCTGTTCCAGGCCCCGCCGGAACGAATCCACACCCTGGTCTTCGGGGCGCTGCGCGGGGCCACCGCGGTCGAGGCTGCTCGCCGCCCGCTGCGCCGGGCCCTGGGGCCCCGCGACCCGATTCTGGCCAGCACCGTGTTCGGGGTGCGTTTTCCGGGACCACTGGGCCTTGCGGCGGGCTTCGACAAGGACGGACTCGGCCTGGACACCTGGGGCGCACTGGGATTCGGCTACGCGGAGATCGGTACCGTCACCGCACAACCCCAACCGGGCAATCCCGAGCCGAGGCTGTTCCGGCTCGCGCAGGACCGCGGCCTGCTCAACCGGATGGGCTTCAACAACTCCGGCGCCGGGCAACTGGCGCTGCGACTGGCCCACCACCAGCCCGACGTCCCGATCGGGGTGAACATCGGAAAGTCCAAGATCACCCCGCCCGAGCAGGCCGCGCAGGACTACGCCGCCAGCGCCCGCCTGCTCGGTCCGCTGGCGGCCTACGTCGTGGTCAACGTCAGCTCACCCAACACCCCCGGCTTGCGCGATCTGCAGGCCGTCGAGTCGCTGCGGCCGATCCTGACCGCCGTGCTGGCCGAGACGTCCACCCCGGTGCTGGTGAAGATCGCCCCGGACCTGTCCGACGAGGACGTCGACGCCGTCGCGGACCTGGCCGTCGAACTCGGATTGGCCGGCATCGTCGCCACCAACACCACGGTGTCGCGGGCCGGGCTGCGCACACCCCATGTCGACGACCTCGGGCCGGGCGGGGTCTCCGGGCCGCCGGTGGCACACCGGGCGCTGGAGGTGTTGCGGCGGCTGTATTCCCGGGTGGGCGACCGCCTGGTGCTCATCGGCGTGGGGGGCATCGAGACCGCCGATGACGCGTGGGAACGCATCACCGCGGGGGCATCACTGGTGCAGGGCTACACCGGCTTCGTCTACGGAGGCGGCATGTGGGCCAAGCACATTCACGACGGCATCGCCGCGCGGCTGCACGCCGGGGGGTTCAGGACCCTGAGTGAGGCCGTCGGCTCGGCCGCCGACTAGCCCCGCACCTTCCCCCGAACAGACGCAAACTCGCGTGTTTCGAGCCCGCAACGTACGACTTTGTGTCTGCTCGCGGCAGGAGGGTGCGGAGACGAGCTACTTCTGCTCGTAGGTGCCGTGAATGACCGCGCGGGCGATGGCGTGCATGAACACGTTGAAGCCCAGATACGCGGGGCTGGCGTCCTCGCTGAGATCCAGCTTCTCGACGTCGAGGGCATGGACGGCGACGAAATAGCGGTGGTAGCCGTGGCCGGCCGGCGGTGCGGCACCGACGAATCGGCGCATCCCGGCGTCGTTGCACAGCGTCAGCGCCTCACCGGGCAGTAGCGACCCGTCGCCCGCGCCGGCAGGCAGTTCGGTCACCGTGGCCGGCAGGTTGGCAACCGCCCAGTGCCAGAAACCCGAGGCGGTGGGGGCGTCCGGGTCGAACACCGTCACGGCGAAACTGCGGGTGCCCTCGGGGAATCCCGACCAGCTCAGCTGCGGTGACACATCCTCGCCACCGGCGCCCATGATGCCGCTGACCTGAGCGGTCTTCAGCGGCTTCCCGTCGATGATGTCCGCGCTGGTCAGCGTGAAGCCGGGCAGCTCGGGCAGAAAGTCGTAGGGGTTGTACGGAAAAGCCATGGCGAATCGCTCCTGTCGGTCAGCAGTTCTTGAGGAAGTGCTCGAGCACACTGGCGCCGAACTGCAGCGCGTCGGTGGGTACCCGCTCGTCGACACCGTGGAACAGCGCGGCGAAATCCAGGTCCGGCGGCAGCCGCAGCGGGATGAATCCGAAGCACCGGATACCAAGGCGGGCAAAGTGTTTGGCATCGGTTCCGCCGGAGAGCATGTACGGCACGGTGCGGGCCTCCGGATCGGCGGCCAGCAGCGCGGTGTTCATCGCCTCGACGAGATCGCCGTCGAATTCGGTTTCGTAGCAGGGCAGTTCGGTGATCCACTCCCTGGTGATGTCGGGGCCGATGATCTCGTCGACCTCGCGCTCGAAAGCAGCCTGACGCCCGGGAAGCACGCGGCAGTCGATGACGGCTTCGGCCGTCGCGGGAATGACGTTGGCCTTGTACCCGGCCTTGAGCATGGTGGGGTTGGCGGTGTCACGCAGGGTGGCACCGACGATCCTGGCGATCGGACCCAACTTGGCGATCGCGCCGTCGAGATCGGGCCCGTCGAGGTCGAAGGTGTAGCCGGTCTCCTCGGCGACCGCGGTCAGGAATTCGTCGACCGCGGGGTGCACCACGAGCGGAAACTGGTGGCGCCCCAACCGGCCGACCGCCTCGGCGATGGCCGTCACGGCGTTGTCGTCATGGACGAACGAGCCATGCCCGGCCCGGCCGCGGGCCTTGAGCCGCATCCACAGCATGCCCTTTTCGGCGGTCTCGATCAGATACAGCCGGCGTTCCCCACCGTCGCGGCGCGGCACCGTGAGCGAGAAACCGCCCACCTCACCGATGGCCTCGGTGATCCCGTCGAACAGGTCGGGCCGGTTGTCCACCAGCCAGCGGGCCCCGTAGTTGCCGCCGGCTTCCTCATCGGCGACGAAGGCGAACACCAGATCCCGCGGCGGCACCACACCGGCGCGTTTGAAGTGCCGGGCGACGGCCAGCATCATCCCGCACATGTCCTTCATGTCCACCGCTCCGCGGCCCCAGACGTAGCCGTCGGACACCGCACCGGAGAACGGGTGGACGCTCCAGTCGGCGGCCTCGGCGGGCACGACGTCGAGGTGGCCGTGGATGAGCAGTGCGCCGCGGGACGGGTCGGCAGGATTTTCAGGGCGGCCGGGCAGCCGGACGAACACGTTGGCCCGGCCGGGCGCGCCGGACTCGATGTATTCCGGGTCGTAGCCCACTTCGCGGAGCTGATCGGCCACCCACCGGGCGCATTCGGCCTCGCCCTTGGTGGTCTCGAGCTCACCGGTGTTGGAGGTGTCGAAGCGGATCAGCGCGCTGACGAGTCCGACCACCTCGTCCGCGGGAACCGTCACGCTCCTTTCCTACCATTGCCGGGTGCGGCGAGCCGATCCGGAGCCCAGTAGCACATCTTTACCAAAACACTCATTTACAACACGCGCCCCATGGGTTTCTAATTTAGCGATGATCAACCGGCTGCCCGCGATGACTGCCGTGCTCTGTCTCGCCGTCAGCGGGTGTGGCTCGACCACTGCCGGCACCGCCATGCCGTCGGCGCCGATTCCGCCGACGAACGCCCAAACGCTCCCCGCCCTGCTGCTCTCAGCCCCCGAGGTGGCCGATGCGCTTGGCGGCGGCGAACTGGTGGTCAGCGGCGAGGTCGACGCGCCGTGGAATGACGCGACACATTTCCAGGGCGCGGGCGAGGCGGGATGCCTGGCAATCGCCGGCGCGGCCCAGAAGGGTGTCTACGCCGACGCCGGGTGGGCCGCGCTGCACGGGCAGGTGCTGCGCGAACCGCCGACCGCTCGGTCCTGGTCGCATTTCGTCACGCAGGCGGTAGTGCTGTTCGGTGACGCAGCGGCCGCATCCGGGTTCCTGCGCGCGCAGCGCCAGAGCTGGAGCGGATGCTCTGACCGGGAACTGCGCTACACCCAGTCAATGGCCCCCGATTCACTGGCCCCGGATCAAGTGTGGGCGGTGGGCCCGACGCTGGCCGACCGCGACCTGCTCACGGTGTCCCGCGTGCAGCGCAGTCCGCAGCACTGGTTCTGCCAGCGCGCGCTGACCGTGCATGCCAACGTCGGCGTCGACGTGGAGGCGTGCAGCCTCGGCGGCCCGACATCGGCCGCCGCGGCGATCGCCGGCCGGATCGGTGACCGGTTGCCGAGCGCCTGACGCAGGCCGGATGCGGGTTTGGGCCGGGCAATGCCGATCCGTTAGCCTTAGCTGCCCACGCCTGCCCGACAGCAGAAGCGGGCAACCCGGTCCGAGTGGCGGAATGGCAGACGCGCTAGCTTGAGGTGCTAGTGCCCTATTAACGGGCGTGGGGGTTCAAGTCCCCCCTCGGACACAGTTTGAATCGAATTATCGACGACAAGGAACCCCGGCCTTTAACTCGGCTCTGGCCCGGCAACCAATTCCGAGCTCGACTCCGGCACTGCAACCAATTCCGCCTCGCCCGAACGTAATTCCGACTCGGCCAGCTGACTTGCGAGATGCTCGGCGAGCTCGCCGATGGTCGGGTAGTCGAATACCGCGGTCGCGTTGATCGTGAATTTGCCGCCGAACTGGCTATGCAGCCGGTTGCGAAGCTCGACCGCCATCAGCGAGTCGGTGCCCAGGTCCAGGAACCGGCTGGTGGCGGCCGGCGACTGTGCCAGTCGCAGGAAATTCTGCACCTCCCGCTGGACGAGCTCGGCGACAAGACCGGTCCGTTGCGACACCGGAATCTCCATCAGTTGCCTGAGCAACTCGCTATCACCGGTCACATCTGCAACGGCGCTCGGCAGCACCAGTTCCAGGATCGGCGGACGCGAGCTGCCCAGCACCTTCGCGGCACGCTGCCAATTGGCCTTGATGACGGTGGCCTGTCCGGTTCCGTTGGCGATGACCTCGGCGAGCGCACTGAGTGCAGCCGATGGATCGAGCGGTATCAGGCCCTGCGCGCTGATGTTGGCCGCCGCAGCCGCCGACGAGGCCATACCGCCCCGCGCCCACGGGCCGAAGTTGACTCCGGTGGCCGGCAGCCCCCGTGCCCTGCGCTGCGCGACCAAGCCGTCGAGCAGCGCGTTGGCTGTCGCGTAATTGGCCTGTCCCGGTGGGCCGAACAAAGCCGACACTGAGGAGGACACGATGAAGAGGTCCAGGTCGTCGTCCCTGGTCAACCTGTGCAGGTGGTAGGCACCGTATGCCTTGGGGGCCAGCGCCGTCCGAAAACTTTCGAGATCCTGTTGACCGAGCAGCGCGTCATCGAGCACACCGGCCAGATGCACCACGCCGGCCAGTGGCGACAACTCGGCACGGATGCGCCCCAGCAGGGCCTCGACCTCCGACTCTTCACCGACATCGGCGGCGAAGACATGGATCTTGCACTTGTAACGCTCGGTGATGTCGTTGATCGCCCGTTGCGCGTCGGCATCGGGCGAGCGCCGACTGGTCAGCACGATGTCACCGGCGCCGAGTTGAGCCAGATACGACGCCGTGTGCAGGCCGATCGCACCCAGTCCGCCGGTGATCAGATAGCTCCGGTCGGGCCGCGGTTGCAACGGGCGGGGTATCTGCAGCACGATCTTGCCGATGTGCCGGGCCTGCTGCATGCGCCGGAATGCGGCTTTCGCCTCGGTGAGCGGGTATATCTCGGCGGGCAGCGGGGACCACTCGCCACGCGCCAAACCGTCCGACACATCGGTCAGCAAGGCCCGGATGCGTTCAGGTTCCTGAAGGGTCACCGTGTCCAGCGCCACGATCTCGTAGGCGATGTCGGGACGGGCCGCGGCCATCTGCTCGGGGGTCCAGATGTCGCGCTTGGCGATCTCGGCGAAGCGACCGTTTCGGGCGGTCGCCCGCACGGTCGCTTCGAGGAAGCCCTCGTTGGTCAGGCTGTTGAGCACCACATCCACACCGGCGCCGCCGGTATCCGCCAGAATCTGATCGGCGAAATCCGTTGTGCGCGAGTCGTAGACATTCTCCACTCCGAGCCTGCGCAGTGTTGCGCGCTTGAAGGTGCTGGCGGTGGCGAACACCGTGGCACCGCACTGTTGCGCCAGCTGGATTGCCGCCAGGCCGACACCGCCGCTGGCGGCGTGGATCAGCACCCGGTCGCCGGGCTTGAGCTGCGCCCAGTCAAACGCGAGCCGGACCGTCAGCGCTGCCGCGGGAATGGTCGCCGCCTCGACCGCGCTTACGCGGTCGGGAATCGGTGCCACCAGTTGAGCAGGAACGTTGAACCGGCTGGAGAACGCACCCTGCATGAAGCCGTAGACCCGTTGACCCACTTCGACTCCGGTGACGTCCGCACCCAATGCCGTGACGACGCCGGCGAAGTCACCGCCGATCGGGCCCGGATCTCCGGGATACAGGCCCAGCACGTTGAGCACATCGCGGAAGTTGAGCCCCGCAGCCTCCACCTGGACCTGCACGTAGCCGGCCTCCGGTGCGAGGACGTCCTTTTCGGCCAGTCGCAGGTTGTCGATCGCACCGCGCTCGGTGGGCGCCAAAACGTAGTCGGCCGAATGTGGCACCGTGAGATGGCCGCTGCGCGCCCATGGCAACAACCGTGAGGCAAGCAGCTTCCCTTGCCGCACAGCGAGTTCAGGCTCGTCAACTGGTGCGGCCAACAACTTGACCAGTGCCGCAATAGCCTCGGGCGATCCGTCGACGTCGACGAGCTTGGCGCGCAACGCGGGCTCCTCGTTGATCGTGGTGCGCCCGAATCCCCACAGCGCTGCCTGCACCGGGTCGACCGGTTCGCCGGACTCGGTGGCCACGGCCCGCTCGGTGACGATCCAGAGGCCGTTCGGAAGGGTCACGCTGCCGCTTTGGGAGCCGCCCTGCACGGTGTGCACGACACTGAGCAGGTTGGCGATCTCGGTCTCCAGCCGCACCGAGACATCGGCGCTCGATTCATCGGCGTTCTGCCCGGAGCTGCGCCAGACCACACCCGAGAACGGCAGACCGCGCCCGCGCGCCGCCGACAGCACCTGGCCCAGCAGCTCGGGATCGGTGTCGCGGTCCAACGGGATACAGCCAGGCACCTTGTCGGCCAGTTCGGCGAACCCGGCGATCAGCCAGGTGCCGCTCACATTTGCAGAAGCGTCATCCGATGGCGGCGGCACCTCATGCCAGCCCAGCGTGTGGAGCAGCCGGGTGGCGTCGCCGCCCAGCCCGCGCAGCAACGCCTCCCGAGGCGCGCGTTTGAGCGTGAACTCGCGAATCCCGCCCAGGTGCCGGCCATCCCGATCGACGAAATCGAGATCGAAGACCTGGGTTTCGCTGTCGAGGGCCCTGGCATGCCACCGCGCACGGCAATAAAACCGCCGCGGCATCTTCTCCAGCAGCTCTACCCGCCCGTACCGCAACGGCAAGAACAGATCGCTCACGCCTTGTTCGGCCGCGAGAAGTGCCGGGAACGCCGGAAACGCGACCCCTGTGCACAGGTCCAGCAGCACCGGATGCATGGGCTCCGCCCCGAGTTGTTCGGCGAGTTCTTCACCGACGAGGATGTCGCCGATCGCCTCGCCCTCACCGAGCCACAGCGATTTGAGGGACGTGGACCAGGTAGGCCCCCATGCCAGCTCCATGTCTGCGAAAGTCTCGAACAGATCCTGCGGACGCATGCGGTCCAGTCGCTCGATGGTTTCATCGATGTCCGCATCGGTCTTGTCGGAGACCGGTTCAGTGTCGACGCCGTGGGCGACGGTGCCGTCGGCGTTCAACGACCATTCGACGCCGCGTTCGCCGTAGGGGCGGCTGTGCACCTGGAAGCTCCACTCACCATCCCTGTCCAACGGATGCAAAGTGAGCTGTACTTCGCGAGAACTCTTCTCGGGCAGAATGATCGGCTCGTAAAAGAAAACCTCTTTCACCAGGGCCGGTGGACCGACAGCGGCCAACACCATCGCGGCGTAAGTCGCCCCGGGGACCACAACTGTGCCGTAGATGACGTGATCGGAAAGCCAGGGCTGCGATTTGACCGACAGCCTGCTGGTGTAAACGGAATCGCCGGAAGCGAGGTCTTTTCCACTACCCAGGATTCCAGACGCCACCGGACCGCCCGACCCTTCGTCGACGATGCCGGACGTCTTGGGCCAGAAGCGGCGGCGCTGGAACGGATAGGTGGGCAGTTCGAGCCTGCGACCGGCCTGGCCATGTAGCGCAG
>JBAXUD010000069.1:0-11377 GCA_037129875.1 Mycobacteriaceae bacterium | reverse complement strand
CTGGCCTGGGCGATGGTGGAGCCGTCGGTGAAGGTCACCATCGAGTGCACGATCGACTGCGGGTGGACCACAACATCGATGTCGTCGTATCCGATTCCGAACAGCAGGTGGGTCTCGATGAGTTCGAGCCCCTTGTTGACCAGCGAGGCCGAGTTCAGTGTGTTCATCGGCCCCATGTTCCAGGTGGGATGGGCTCCGGCCTGTTCGGGCGTCACGGCCTCCAGCCGCCGCGCCGACCAGCCGCGGAACGGGCCCCCGGAGGCGGTGAGGACCAGCCGGGCCACCTCGTCGGGGCGGCCGGCGCGCAGACACTGCGCAAGTGCGGAGTGCTCGGAGTCCACCGGCACGATCTGACCGGGACGGGCGGCCTTGAGCACCAGCGGGCCTCCGGCCACCAGCGACTCCTTATTGGCCAGGGCCAGCCGGGCGCCGCTTTCCAGCGCCGCGAGTGTGGGCTCCAGCCCGAGCGCGCCGACCAGAGCGTTGAGCACCACATCCGCCTCGGTGTCCTGCACGAGGCGGGTCACCGCGGCGGGCCCGCTGTAACCGACATCACCGACGCGGGCGGCGGCGGCCGGGTCGGCCACGGCGACGGCGCGGACGCCGGTCTCGGCGCGCTGGCGGGCGAGCAGTTCCGGGTTGCCGCCACCGGCGGCAAGGCCGACCACCTCGAACCGGTCGGGGTTGGCGGCGATGACCTCGAGCGCCTGGGTGCCGATCGAGCCGGTACTGCCGAGGATCAGCACGCGCAGACGGTCGGCTTGGCTCACCGGTCTATTGTGCAGCGACGGGTCCCGGGTACCGAATCCAGGAGAACAGCAGATGCCTGTCCACCGCACAGCACCGCGCGTCGCGAGCTTCGTCGCGGTCTCAGCGCTGGCGATGTCGGCGTGCTCATCGAGCGTGACCGACGCCGAACCGGCGTCATCGTCGTCGCGTGACTCGGTATCGGCTTCGGATCAGACCACCACGACGACCGACCCGCCGACGCCGGCCACGACGGTGGAGGTCCCGGCCGGACTGTCCGGGCCGGGCTGCGCCGGTTACATGGAGAAGGTGCCCAGCGGTCCGGGATCACTGCTCGGCATGTCCGTCGACCCCGTCGCGGTCGCTCTCGCCAACAGTCCACAGCTGACCACGCTGGCCGGGGCGCTGTCGGGCAGGCTCAACGCCGACGTCAACCTGGTCGAGACCCTCAACAAGGGCGAGTACACCGTGTTCGCGCCGATGGACGAGGCCTTCGCGCGGCTGGATCCGGCCCTCATCGAGAAGTTCAAGACCGACTCCGCCCAGTTGACGTCGGTGCTGGACTATCACGTGGTGTCCGGCGATCTCGATCCGTCCGCCGTGGTCGGCGAACACAAGACGCTTCAGGGCCAATCGGTGACGGTGACCAGTTCCGGCGATGACCTTCGGGTGAACAACGCCGGTGTGGTCTGTGGCGGCATCAAAACCGCCAACGCCACCGTGTACCTGGTCGATACCGTGCTGATTCCCCGGGCGCCCGCGCCGGCCACCTCCACCTCGGGCGCGACGGACACCAGCACCGTCACCACGACGCCCACGTCCTGACCGCCGCGCGCCGGCGTTTTGGGCGCTGCGCAAACCCTGTGACGCAGAACACCCATCCGGGCGGCATTCTGCTCCGAATAGCCGATGACACCGCGCCCGGAGTGGGCGCACCAATCGAAAGGACGACAATGCAGGACACCACGAAGGCCACGAAGGCGCTGCCACTGGCCGGCCTCGCAGCCGCCGCGATGGGCCTCGCGCTGATCGTGTCGCCCACCGCCGCGGCCGATGCCCATCTGGTGGGTCCCGGATGCGCCGCTTACGCGCAGCAGGTTCCGACCGGCCCCGGCTCAGTCGGCGAACTGGCCAAGGTTCCCGTCGCCACCGCCGCGGCGAACAGCCCCGTGCTCACCACACTGGCTGCCGCGCTCTCCGGCGGACTCAACCCGCAGGTGAACCTGGTCGACACCCTCAACGGCGGGCAGTTCACCGTGTTCGCTCCCACCAACGACGCGTTCGCCAAGCTGGACCCGGCGACCATCGACAAGCTCAAAACCGACTCGGCGCTGCTGACGTCGATCCTGACCTACCACGTCGTTTCGGGCCAGGCGGGTCCCGACCAGGTCGTGGGCACCCACACGACCGTCAACGGCGCCTCCCTGACCGTCTCGGGCATGGGCGACCACCTGATGGTCAACAACGCCAATCTCGTCTGCGGCGGAATCCCGACCACCAACGCGACGGTGTACCTGATCGATACGGTGCTGCTGCCTCCCGCCAGCTAAGCGCGATCCCCCCGTCCGCTGTGGCGGGGCCGCGGCACCTTCATGAGCCGGCCGGGCGGCGTGCCTCTCCTTCACGCCCCCGGCCGGCTTCTTTGTGCTCGACCGCCGGGGTCCCCGGGACAGCCGACGTCCACACAGGGCAGCATGGGGGCCATGCCCGCCACAGTGCTGTGGTTGCGCCGCGACCTGCGCCTGCGCGACCTTCCCGCACTGATCGACGCCGCCGCCGGCGGCTCCGACGTGCTGGCCTGTTTCGTTCTCGACCCGCGCCTGGAAGACCTCAGCGGGCCGCGCAGGCTGCAGTTTCTCGGCGACTCGCTGCGCGAGGTGCATGACGTCCTGGCCGGGCGACTGCTGATCACCCGGGGCCGCCCGCAGGTGGTCATCCCGCAGATCTGTTCGGCGGTTGAGGCCACCGCCGTACACGTTTCCGCCGATTTCAGTCCGTTCGGGGTGCGCCGGGACGCCGCGGTCACCGCAGCACTGGCAGCGGCCGATGTCCCGCTGATCGCCACCGGATCGCCCTACCTGGTCTCCCCCGGGCGGGTGACCAAGGACGATGGCAGCCCCTACAAGGTCTTCACACCCTTCTTCAACCGCTGGCGCGATGTCGGCTGGCGCGCTCCGGCGCAGTCCGACCCGACGACGGTCTCCTGGATCGCCCCGGACCACGTCGCGGGACTGCCTGGCACCGTTGATCCTCCGGATCCCCATGTGGCACTTGAGTTTCCGGCCGGCGAGACGGCGGCGCGGCAACGCTGGGCGCAATTCCGTGCCGACGCCCTGGCGGGTTACGCCGCCGATCGCGACCGGCCCGACAAGCCGGGCACCAGTCGGATGTCGGCACATCTGAAGTTCGGGACGATCCATCCGCGGACCCTGGCGGCCGACCTCGACACCCGCGACCGCGGAGCCGCGGCCTACCTTCGCGAGTTGGCGTTCCGGGATTTCTACGCCGCAGTGCTGCATCAGTGGCCGGCCAGTGCGTGGCGGAACTTCAACGCCGCGTTCGACTCGATCGAGGTCGACACCGGACCCGACGCCCACGCGGCATACGAGGCATGGAAACAAGGCCGCACCGGTTACCCGATCGTCGATGCCGGGATGCGCCAGTTGCTCGGCAGCGGCTTCATGCATAACCGGGTTCGGATGATCGTGGCCTCGTTCCTGGTCAAGGATCTCCACCTGCCGTGGCAGTGGGGCGCCCGATGGTTCTCCGAGCAGTTGGTCGACGCCGACGTGGCCAGCAACCAGCACGGCTGGCAGTGGTGCGCCGGGACCGGGACCGATGCCGCCCCGTACTTCCGGGTGTTCAACCCCACCGCACAGGGCGAGAAGTTCGACCCGTCGGGCGATTATGTGCGGCGGTGGGTTCCCGAACTCGCCGACACCCCCGACGTCCATCGACTCAAAGGCGGGCGGCCTCCCGGCTACCCGGAGCCGATCGTCGACCATGCGGCAGAGCGCGCCGAAGCACTCCGGCGGTACGGGCTGATGGGATAGGGCGCATGTGCCAGAATGACTCGGGAGTCAACGGATAGGAGCCGACATGGTCAACACCGAGGTGGAGCGCTATTCGGAGGTCGATCCCGCCGAGGTGCCGTCCGCCGCGTGGGGCTGGAGCAAGATCACCCACCGCACCTGGTACGGCGCGGGCATCTTCATCATCGTGTTCTTGCTCGGCATGCTGCACGGCAACCACATCGGCCATGTCGAAGACTGGTTCCTGATCGCCTTCGCCGCGTTCACCGCCTTCTGGATCATCCGCGACGTCGTCCTGCGGCGCCGCGGCATCCTGCGCTAGGCGCCTACCCGCCTTCGGCGGCCAGTTGTCCGCACGCGGCGGCTATCTCGCGGCCACGGGTATCGCGCACCGTGCACGACACACCTTTGGCACGCACGCGCCGAACGAACTCACGCTCGATCGGTTTGGGACTGGCGTCCCACTTGCTGCCCGGTGTGGGGTTCAGCGGGATGAGGTTGACGTGGGCCAGCGGGCCCAGCGCCCGGTGCAGCAGAGTGCCCAGCTGGTCGGCCCGCCATCCCTGATCGTTGATGTCGCGGATCAACGCGTACTCGATCGACACCCGACGGCCCGTCACCTCTGCGTAGTAACGGGCGGCGTCGAGCACCTCGCTGACCTTCCACCGGCTGTTCACCGGCACCAGCGTGTCGCGCAATTCGTCATCTGGGGTATGCAGGGACACCGCCAGGGTGACCCCGAGATGCTCGTCGGCGAGCTTGCGGATGGCCGGCGCGAGACCGACCGTCGACACCGTCACCGACCGCGCCGAGATGCCGAACCCCTCGGGCGGGGCGGATGTGATGCGGCGCACCGCGGCCACCACTCGGGCGTAGTTGGCCAGCGGCTCCCCCATGCCCATGAACACGACGTTGGACAGCCGGCCACCGCCCGGTCCGTCATTCGGGCAGTCGCGCACGGCCACCGCGGCCGCACGGACCTGCTCGACGATCTCAGCCGTGCTGAGATTGCGGGTCAGACCGCCCTGACCCGTCGCACAGAACGGACACGCCATCCCGCAGCCGGCCTGCGAGGAGATGCAGACGGTGTTGCGGTCCGGATAACGCATGAGCACCGACTCGAACGTGGCGCCGTCATTCCCGCGCCACAACGTCTTTCGGGTTTCGCCGGCGTCGCACTCCACGTCGCGGACCACCGACAGCAGTGGCGGGAAGAGCGCATCGGCGATCGAGTCGCGCACGGCCGACGGCAGGTCGGTCATCTGCCGGGGGTCGGCCACCAGGCGCCCGTAGTACTGGTTGGCCACCTGCTTGGCCCGGAACCCCGGCAGCCCGAGTTCGGCGACCGCAGCAGTGCGTTCGGCCCCGTCGAGGTCGGCGAAGTGGCGGGGCGGCAGTCCCCGGCGCGGGGCGTCGAAGATGAGTTCCTGCTTCACGCCTTCAGTATCGCCGCTCAGGTGGCCAGCAGGCTGAGCACGATCCAGGTGGCCACCGCCGACGGCAGCGCGCCGTCGATGCGGTCCATGAGGCCGCCGTGGCCGGGCAGCAGCGTGCCCATGTCCTTGATCCCGAGGTCGCGCTTGACCTGCGACTCGACCAGGTCGCCGAGGGTCGCTGTGATGACCAGCATGATTCCCAGCGGTACGCCGACCCACCACGGCTTGTGCATCAGGAACACCACGGCGAGAACGGCCGCGGTGGTGCCGCACAGCAGGGACCCGGCGAAGCCCTCCCAGGACTTCTTGGGACTGATCGCCGGAACCATGCGGTGCTTGCCGAAAAGCACCCCGGCGGTGTAGCCGCCGATATCGGAGAACACCACACCCAGCATGAACGCGAACACCCGTGCCCAGCCGTCCTCCGGATAGACCAGAAGCACCGCGAACGCACCGAACAGGGGGATCCAGGTGGCGAGGAAGATCGTGATCGCTACGTCGCGCAGATAATTGACCGGTTGCGAGTCCAGCCCCTGGCTCAACAGCCGCCAGATCAGGCATACCAGCACCGTGCCGCCGTACGCGCCGAGGGCACCGGCCGCGCCGAAGGGCCACGTCAGCCAGATCATCGCCTGACCGCCCACCAGCAGCGGGATCACCGGAATCGAATAGCCCCCCGCGCGCAGGCGGCGCACCACTTCATGGGTGGCCAGGGCCATCGCCGCGGCGACCAGTGGAACCCAGAGGTGGGGGGCGAACAGCAGGATGGCGATGACCGTCCCGCCGAGGATCACCCCGACGGCGATGGCGGCCGGAAGGTCGCGGCCGGCCTTGGAGGTTTTTGCCGGCTGGGGCGGGGACTGATTGAGGCCGCCGGATTCGGTGTCTGCCACGGTAGGTATCTGCCAGAGTCCTCAGACCTCCAGCAACTCGCCTTCTTTGTGCTTCACCAGGTCGTCGATCTGGGCCACATACTGCGCGGTGGCTTTGTCGAGTTCCTTCTCGGCGCGGGCCACCTCGTCCTCGCCGGCTTCGCCGTCCTTTTTGATGCGGTGCAGTTCCTCCATGACGCGGCGGCGGATGTTGCGCACCGACACCCTGGCGTCCTCACCCTTGGCTTTGGCCTGCTTGACCAGGTCGCGCCGGCGCTCCTCGGTGAGCTGCGGGATCGACACCCGGATGATGTTGCCGTCGTTCGTGGGATTGACACCCAGGTCGGAGTTGCGGATCGCGTCTTCGATGGCCCGCAGCTGACCGGCCTCGTAGGGCTTGATCACCACCATGCGGGCCTCCGGCACGTTGATGCTGGTCATCTGCGTGATGGGGGTCGGGGTGCCGTAGTAGTCGACGACGACGCGCGAGAACATGCCGGGGTTGGCCCGCCCGGTGCGGATGGACGCCAGGTCTTCGCGGGCGACCGCGACGGCTTTCTCCATCTTCTCCTCGGCGTCGAAGAGGGCTTCGTCAATCATGCGCCACTCCTCCTCATCGCTTCGCTCTGCATCGTCGTTGGCGGAATCATGCGGCTCCTGGAGTCAGTGCGGCGTGGAGGTGGTGACCAAGGTTCCGATCTTCTCACCGGCAACCGCCCGGGCAATATTGCCACTTGTCAGCAGGTTGAAGACCAGGATCGGCATTCCGTTGTCCATACACAGGCTGAAAGCGGTGGCATCGGCGACCCGCAGTTCCCGGTCGATGACCTCGCGATGGGTGATCTCGGTCAGCAGTTCGGCGTCCGGGTTCTCCCGGGGATCGTCGGTGAACACACCGTCGACGGCCTTGGCCATCAGCACCACCTCGGCGCCGATCTCCAGCGCGCGCTGGGCGGCCGTGGTGTCGGTGGAGAAATAAGGCAGACCCATGCCGGCACCGAAGATGACGACCCGGCCCTTCTCCAGGTGCCGCCGCGCCCGAAGTGGGATGTACGGCTCGGCGACCTGGCCCATCGTGATAGCGGTCTGGACCCGGGTGACGATGCCTTCCTTCTCCAGAAAATCCTGCAGGGCAAGGCTGTTCATAACGGTACCGAGCATGCCCATGTAGTCCGACCGGCTCCGCTCCATTCCGCGTTGCTGCAACTGTGCGCCCCGGAAGAAGTTGCCGCCGCCGATCACCACGGCCACCTGGACCCCGCTGCGCACTACCTCGGCGATCTGCCGGGCCACCTGAGCCACCACGTCGGGATCCAGGCCGACGGAGCCGCCGCCGAACATCTCCCCGCCGAGTTTGAGCAGCACCCGCGAATAAAGTGGTCGCAGTTCCGGTTCGGCACCGTCGGTGCTTGTCGACTCGCTCATCGGACTCCTCACGATGTCTGTGCGCTACCGGCTTGAGAGCGTCGCTGGGAGGGTACTCCGTTGTAGCACCTTAGTTCTTCTCCAGGGTCTGACTCCGCCCGACATGGAACCGGATATCGGGCCGCGAGCCTAAGGGCGCCTAGACTCGGTTAACAGGGCGTTTACACGCACTGAACGGGGCCGATGAGAGGGGATACCTCAGGTGGTTCTGCAGGCAAGGGCCGAGGCGACACGTCGCCGGATCATCGATTCCGCCGTCGAGCTTTTCGACGAGTTGGGCTACGGCGAAACCGGATTGGCCGATGTTCTGCAACACGCCGGCGTCAGCAAGGGCGCGTTCTACTACCACTTCGACTCCAAGGAAGCCGTGGCGACGGCGATCATCGACGAATATCGGCGGCGGGTCAAAGAAGCAGTCCACGAACGAACCGACCCCTCCGCGCCCGCTCTGGAAAACATCATCCTGGCGACGTTCACTTCCGCAGCCACCATTGAGGCCGACAAGACCGTCCGCATCGGCAATCAACTGCTCCAAGCTCTGGGCCAGGTGAGCAGTGTCGCGTCCCAGGTCTACCGGGAGTGGACCGAAACGTTCGTCAAAGGCTTAGCCACGGCCATCGAGGCCGTAGGGCTGCGTGACGGCGTGGACGCGGTCGAGGCGGCCGAGGCGATGTGGGCCGGGGTCCTCGGCTGCCACCTGCTGTCATCAGCCATCGGCGACGACTCGCATGCGCGGTTGGCCCGCGCGTGGCGTGCGATGCTGCGGGCGACGGTTCCCGAGCATCTGCTCGAGCACTATTACGCAGTGCTGGACAGGGCGACCGCGGCGTATCAGAGCGTCGGCTGAACAGCGTCCTGGATGCGGGCCCGCGGGTGGGCCTGTTCGAGTTCGAAGGCAAGTTCCAGCAGCCGGCGCTCGGTGCCGAGCGGGGAGCTGAACATCATTCCCACCGGCATTCCGTCCGCCGACTGCGCCAATGGCAGTGAGATCGCCGGTTCGCCGGTGGCGTTCTGCAGTGGTGTGAACGCCACCCACTCGACCAGACGATCCATGACCTGGTCGTAGTCGGCGGTCGGGTCGAGATGGCCGATCCTCGGGGTATCGCCGGCCAGGGTGGGGGTCAGCAGCACGTCGTAGTCGGTGTAAAAGCGAGCCGTGACCTTCCTCAGCCGGCTGAGCCGGGTGATCGCCAGTGGCAGGCGGTGCAGGTTGCGGGTCGCGTGCCGGTCAAGCCCCAGGGTCAGATTGTCGAGCTTTCCGCGGTCGAAGCTCGGACCGAAAGTCCGTCGGCCGCCGCGCACCAAGGCCATCGCCAGCGAGGCCCAGTACAGCAGGAAATCATCGGCGAACTGTGGCGGCACCGGGTTGCTGTCCAGGTAATCCACCCGGTGGCCGAGGCCCTCGAGCAGGGCGGCGGTCTTGAGGGTGTGGTCCCGGATCTGCGGGCTGGAATCTCGGGTCACCGAACGGGTGACGACGGCGATCCTGCGCCGATCGCGTCCGGGGCCGGTCACCGCTCCGATCGGCATCAGCGACCGGTTGCGCCAGATTCGCTCGGCCTCCCGATAGAAGGCCGCGGTGTCGCGGACCGACCGGGTCAGGACCCCGTCGCTGACGATTTTCACCGGCATCTGCCGCGACATCTTGTCCTGCGGGAGCCGCCCGCGCGACGGCTTCAGTCCGACCAGCCCGTTGCAGGCGGCCGGAATGCGGATCGAGCCCCCACCGTCGTTGGCATGCGCGATCGGAACGACCCCGGCGGCGACGAACGCCGCCGACCCCGACGACGACGCCCCGGCGGTGTAGTCGGTGTCCCACGGGTTACGGACAGCTCCGATCCGCGGATGCTCCGCCGACGCGCTGAAGCCGAATTCCGACAGCTGCGTCTTGCCCAGCGGGATCAGTCCGGCGGCCAGGAAGAAGCGGGCGAAATCGCCGTGCTCGGGCTGGGGCTTCGGCTCCCACGCGTCGGTGCCGTTCATCGTCGGCATGCCCTCGACGTCGACGTTGTCCTTGATGAAGGTCGGGACGCCGTCGAAATAGCCGCCGCGCGGACCATTCGACGCCAAGGCCCGTGCACGCTGGAATGTCTCGTGCGCCAACCCATTGAGGACGGGGTTCACCGCCTCGGTGCGGGCTATCGCCGCATCGACCAACTCGATCGCCGACACCCGGCCGGTCCGGATCGCGTCGACCATCCCGACGGCGTCGAGATCACCGAGTGCGTCGTCGCCGAAGGCGTTTACGTGGCGCATGTGGGTCAGCCAGACGTTGTTACGCCTGGCCCACCTCGAACCGCACGAAGCGCGTGACGGTCACGCCGGCCGCGTCGAGCAGAGCCTTGACGGTCTTCTTGTTGTCCGAGACCGACGGCTGCTCCAGCAGCACGACGTCCTTGAAGAATCCGTTGACGCGGCCCTCGATGATCTTGGGCAGCGCGGCCTCGGGCTTGCCCTCGGTCTTGGCGGTCTCCTCGGCCACCCGCTTCTCAGCGGCGACCAGATCGGCAGGCACGTCCTCGCGGGTCAGGTACTTGGCCTTCAGCGCGGCGATCTGCAACGCGACGGAGTGCGCGGCATCCTGGTCGGACCCCTCGAACTCGACGAGCACGCCGACGGCCGGCGGCAGGTCGGCGGCCCGCTTGTGCAGGTAGGTTTCGACGTTGCCGTCGAAGTACTGCACCCGGCGCAGCTCGAGCTTCTCGCCGATCTTGGCCGACAACTCGGCGATGGCCTCTTCGACGGTCTTGGCCGCCGATCCCCCAGAAATAGCAGCCGCCTTGAGCGAGTCCACGTCGGCGGCCTTGGTGGCCACCGCGGCATCGACGACCTGCTCGGCCAATTTCTGGAATTCGGCGTTCTTGGCGACGAAGTCGGTCTCGGAGTTCAGCTCGATGAGCGCGCCGCCCTTGGCCGCCACCAGACCCTCGGCGGTGGCGCGTTCCGCGCGCTTGCCGACGTCCTTGGCACCCTTGATCCGCAGCACCTCGACGGCCTTGTCGAAGTCGCCGTCGGTCTCGGCCAGGGCATTCTTGCAATCCATCATTCCCGAGCCGGTGAGTTCCCGAAGGCGCTTGACGTCGGCGGCGGTGTAGTCAGCCATCTCAGCCTTCCGTGACGGTGACGCTGACGGTGGTGGATTCGTCAGCGACTGGGCCCGGTTCGACCGGAGCCGACTCGATGGCCGCGCTGGCCAGCAGTTCCTGCTCCCAATCCGCGAGCGGCTCGGCCTCGGTCCGGCCGGCGCCCGAGCGGGCCTGCAGGCCCTCGGCGACAGCGGATGCGATGACACGCGTCAGCAGCCCGGCCGAGCGGATGGCGTCGTCGTTGCCCGGAATCGGGTAGTCGACGACGTCCGGATCGCAGTTGGTGTCGAGGATCGCGATGATCGGGATGTTCAGCTTGCGAGCCTCCGCCACCGCGAGATGCTCCTTGTTGGTGTCGACGACCCAGATGGCCGAGGGCACCTTGTTCATGTCCCTGATACCACCCAGGGACCGCTCCAATTTGTTCTTCTCGCGGGTCAGCATCAGGATTTCCTTCTTGGTGCGACCCTCGAAGCCACCGGTCTGCTCCATGCTCTCCAGTTCCTTCATCCGCTGCAGGCGCTTGTGCACGGTGGAGAAGTTGGTGAGCATGCCGCCCAGCCAGCGCTGGTTGACGTAGGGCATGCCGACGCGGGTCGCCTCTTCGGCGATGGACTCCTGGGCCTGCTTCTTGGTGCCGACGAACATGACGCTGCCGCCGTGGGCCACGGTCTCTTTGACGAACTCGTAGGCCTTGTCGATGAAGGTCAGCGTCTGCTGCAGGTCGATGATGTAGATGCCGTTGCGGTCGGTGAAGATGAACCGCTTCATCTTGGGAT
>JBAXUD010000683.1:0-1505 GCA_037129875.1 Mycobacteriaceae bacterium | reverse complement strand
GCGTTGATAAGCGGCGTGTTCTCCTTGGCCACCGCGTAGGCGGTGAAATTGTCCAAACTGAAGGTGTTCTCGACGATCGTCGCCGGGTCGCCGGCCTTCACCGTGCCCTGGGCCTGCTGAGAGGGTGCCACCCAGGCGTCGATCTGGCGGGTCTTGAGACTGGCGTAGACGGTGTTGTAGTCCGGGAACTTCACCGGCTCCAGACCCAGCGTGTCGACCACGTAGGCCTCCTGCACGGTGCCTTGCACGACACCGATCCGCTGTTTGGGCCCGAGTTCGTCGAATCCGGTGATCGACGATCCCGCCGGCACCACCAGGGAGAAGTAGCCGAAGTCGTAGCCGTTGGTGAAGCCCACGGTGCGCCGCCGCGCGTCGGTGGTGGTGATCGACGAGGAGCCCGCATCGAAGCGGCGGCTGGCGACCTGGGCCAGCAGTCCGGAGAAGTCGGTCCCGACGAACTTGACCTGCAGGCCGATCTTGCCGGCGATGGCGCGCAGCAACTCGTTGTCGAATCCGGTGAACTGGCCCTGGCTGTTGATACAGATGCTCGGCGGGGCGTCGGACAAGGTGCCGACGGTCAGCGTGCCGGGCGTGATGAGCCGCAGCGCATCGAGGTTCACCGCATTCAGGGGCTCGGTGGTGGCGGTGGTGTATTTGTCCTCGGCGGGTCCGGCGGCCGCAGCGGCGAGGTTGGTCGGCAGGGCACTGGCCGACTGCTCACCCGGCGGACTGCACTGGTCGGCGCCGGCCAGCTGGGCGCTGATCAGGCCGAAGGTGAAGAGAACCACCAGCAGCGCACACGCCCGGCGAACGGTCATCGTGCGCAATCTAGCCGTTGCGGCCTCATCAGCCCAGAGTTGCGCTCATCGGGAGATTAACCGGATTGCCGCACTCCTCATCGCGGCTCCTTCGTCGCCGCTTGATCGTCGTACGGCTCACCCCCGCGCGCGGCTGTCGCGCCAGCGGATCAGCGTTTCGGCCGGTCCCAGGTCGTAATCCGGGCCGTCGCAGCCGACGGTCATCAGGGTGACCCCGAGCCGGGCCAGGGCTTCGGCATTGGCGACCAGGGCGTCGCCGTCGCGGCCCTCGACCCCCGAGGAGCGCTCCACGGTGGAGGCGTCGCGGCCCACCGCATCGCAGTGCCCGTCGAGCACCGCCGCCTTGCCGGGATATGTCTCGGCGTTGGTGAAGCCGTGCCAGATGTCGGCGTGCTTGGCGACCAGTCGCAGGGTCTTCTTCTCGCCGCCCCCGCCGATCAGGATCGGGATCCGGCGGGTGGGCGCCGGATTGAGCTTGCCCAGCCGCGCCTCGATGCGCGGAAGGGCCTCGGCGAGATCGTCGAGGCGGCTACCCGCCGTGCCGAACTCGTAGCCGTATTGGTCGTAGTCCTTCTTCATCCACCCCGATCCGATGCCCAGGATCAGCCGGCCTTGCGCGATGTGGTCGACGGTGCGGGCCATGTCGGCCAGCAGCTCGGGGTTGCGGTAGGAGTTGCAGCTCACCAG
>JBAXUD010000682.1:0-1509 GCA_037129875.1 Mycobacteriaceae bacterium | reverse complement strand
GTCATGACTGGGCCTGTCTACCTTCCTCGCAGCGGTTCCCACTCGGGTCAATTCCCTTGGGGGCCTGCTGCGCACCTGTTATTCGAAAAGGGCTTGGGTTCGAAAAGGGCTTGGGTCTTTACCAGCTGGACTTCTGCACACCCGGCAGTTCGCCGGCATGTGCCATCTCGCGCAGGCAGATTCGGCAGAGGCCGAACTTGCGGTACACGGCGTGCGGACGGCCGCACCTGTTGCAGCGGGTGTAGGCCCGCACCGCGAACTTCGGCTTCTTGTTGGCCTTGTTGACCAGAGCCTTCTTTGCCATCTGCTCAGTTCTCCTTGAACGGGAAGCCCAGGGCCCGCAGCAATGCGCGGCCCTCGTCGTCGTTCGTCGCCGTGGTGACGACGGTGATGTCCATGCCGCGCGGCCGGTCGATGGAGTCCACGTCGATCTCATGGAACACCGACTGCTCGGCCAGCCCGAAGGTGTAGTTGCCGTGCCCGTCGAACTGCTTGGCGCTCAGGCCGCGGAAGTCGCGGGTACGCGGCAGGGCGATCGACACCAGCCGGTCGAGGAACTCCCACATCCGGTCGCCGCGCAGGGTGACCCTGGCGCCGATCGGCATGCCCTCACGCAGCTTGAACTGTGCGATGGACTTGGTGGCCTTGCGGATCTCCGGCTTCTGGCCGGTGATCAGCGCGAGGTCGTTGACCGCGCCGTTGATGAGCTTGGCGTCACGGGCGGCGTCGCCGACACCCATGTTCACCACGACCTTCACCACGCCGGGGATCTGCATCACGTTGGCGTAGTCGAACTCTTTGTTCAGCGCGTCGCGGATTTCGCTGCGGTAGCGCTGCTTGAGCCGCGGCGCAACCTTCACCTCCTGGGCAAGCGAAGCGCCGGGATGGGTATCGGTTGTCATGCCTTGATGTCCTTGCCGTTGCGCTTGGAGATGCGGACCCGCTTGCCGCTCTCCTCGTCGAGGCGGTATCCGACGCGGGTGGGCTTGCCGTCGGAGTCGACGACCATCACGTTCGAGACGTGGATCGCGGCCTCCTGGGTGACGATGCCGCCGGAGGAGGCGCCGCGCTCGTTCGCCGAGTTCGCGGTGTGCTTCTTGATCCGGTTGACGCCCTCGACCAGAACCCGGTTGCGCTCCGGGAAGGCCTGGATGACCTTGCCCTTGGCGCCCTTGTCCTTACCGGCGATGACCAGCACGGTGTCGCCCTTGTGGACCTTCATTTACAGCACCTCCGGGGCCAGCGAGACGATTTTCATGAACTTCTTCTCACGCAGCTCGCGCCCGACCGGGCCGAAGATGCGGGTGCCACGCGGGTCGTTGTCGTTCTTGATGATCACCGCGGCGTTCTCGTCGAACTTGATGTAGCTGCCGTCAGGCCGGCGACGTTCCTTGACGGTGCGCACCACCACGGCCTTGACCACATCGCCGCGCTTGACGTTGCCGCCGGGGATCGCGTCCTTGACGGTCGCCACGATGATGTCGCCGATTCCGGCGTAACGCCGTGACG
>JBAXUD010000681.1:0-1510 GCA_037129875.1 Mycobacteriaceae bacterium | reverse complement strand
TGGACCACAGTTCACCGGATGTGCCGAATCCGGCGTTGTTGACCAGCACCTGCACGCCGGCGGCCAGTCGCGCGCAGACCCTGTCCCGGTCGCCGGCGTCGGACAGGTCCGCCGGGAGCACCTCGACGTCGATCCGGTGGGCCGCGCGTAGTTCGGCCGCGAGGTCCACAAGCCGGTCGACGTCGCGGGCGACGAGCACGAGGTCGTAACCATCGCGCGCGAATCGTCGTGCATAACCGGCTCCCAAGCCCGACGTGGGACCGGTGATCAGAGCTACGGGGCGAGACACCCCGACACCCTATCGGCTCGCGCGACGCGTCACAGTTGGTAGTTGGGTGCCTGGGTGCCGGTGCGGGGCGCCAGGATCGGCGGCGCCTCGCTGCGGCCAGGGGGGAGTGCCTGCGGACGGCCCGGGGCGGCCCTGCGCCGGGCGGCCGACTGCGCGGCGGCGGCTTGCGCCGGGATGGGCGGCAGCACCCGCAGCAGGTCGTTGAATTGCCGAACCGTGCGCAGACCTTCGTCCCACTGGCCGCGGCTCGCCGTGATCGGCATGGCCACCAGCGTCCAGTTCTCCTCGTTCCACATGATCTCGGCGCAATCCGGCGCGGTGTGGGCGAAGGTCACCATCCGGCGGTCGCAGGCGCGGCGGGCGGCGTCGAGGTTGTTGGAGTAGACCATCCGGGGGCCGATCGCGCCGAGCAACCAGACGTCGCTCTCCCGTGGTTCCTTGGCGCCCTTGAGGCGCAGATCCATCACTACGTTGGTGCCGACCTTGCGGTGCAACGCAACGACGGTGGCGACGTCCTCAAGATCGAACACGTACACCGCTTCGCCGCGGATCTGGCCGAGCACCACATTGCGCGCGCTGACCTCACCCACGGTCGACATCACGCCGCGTTTCCAGCGGTCGACGATCTCGGTCGATTGCTGTTCGTAGTCGAACCCGTGCGAACGCGCCCACGACTTGCGACGCCGGCCCAAGCCACGGCGTCGCCCGATATCGACGTACAGCAGTACGGCCGCACCCACGAAACAGAGTGCGGACAGCGTGAACCAGAAGGGAACCATCGGACGTAGCGTAACTGTTGGATGCCGTTCGCCAAGAGGCCCCGCAGGTCACAACAGGGTCACCATTGCCGCGCGGAGCGAAATCAGCCCAGGATGAGGCCGTCGCCGTCCGGGGACACATTCACCGGCACTACGTCACCGTCGTGCACATCCCCGGCCAGCAGCAGCTTCGCGAGTTGGTCGCCGATGGCCTGCTGGACCAGCCGCCGTAGCGGCCGCGCCCCGTAAACCGGGTCGAACCCACGCTCGGCCAGCCACTCCTTGGCCGCCAGTGACACCTGCAGGTCCAGGCGCCGCTGAGCCAGCCGCTTCTGCAGTTGAGCCAACTGGATGTCGACGATCTGCACCAACTCGTCGGGCTTGAGGCCCTCGAAAATCAGCACATCGTCGAGCCGGTTGATGAACTCCGGCTTGAACGCCGCCCGCACCGCCGCCATCACCT
>JBAXUD010000680.1:0-1516 GCA_037129875.1 Mycobacteriaceae bacterium | reverse complement strand
ACGCCTACCGCTCCTGCGGCTACTTCTTCTCCTCGGCCGGCGGCAGCCCGGTGTCGAGCGTCGTCGGGCTGACGGTGCTCGACATCATCGAGAAAGAGGGCCTGCAGGAGAACGCCGTCACCGTCGGCGACCACATCGTGGCCCGCATCAACGCGTTGGCCACCCGCCACCCGCTGATCGGCACCGTGCACGGAAGTGGTCTGTACATGGGTGTGGAACTGGTCCGCGACCGCACCACGCTGGAGCCGGCCGTCGCCGAGACCGCCGCGATCTGCGAGCGGATGCGAGAACTCGGCGTGATCGTCCAGCCAACCGGCGACCGCCAGAACGTGCTGAAGATGAAGCCGCCGATGTGCATCACCCGCGAGTCGGCCGACTTCTTCGTCGACATGCTGGATCGGGTGCTGACCACCGGCTGGTAGTTCAGGCCCGGGCGGCCAGCCAGTCCCGTTGGTCGCGGACGAACGCCGAATCCACCACTGCGCCGTGGCCGGGCACATAGATCGCGTCCTGCCCGCCGAGCTCAAGCATCCGGTCCAGCGCCGCCGGCCAGGCCGCCAGGTCGGCGTCGGGGCCGATGGCGGGATCTGCCGACTGCTCGACGAGGTCGCCGCAGAACACCACCGCCGGTTGCCCGGGATCGGCGGCCGGGACGACGACGACCAGATCGTGGTCGGTATGGCCGCGGCCGGGGTGCTCGACCCGGACAACGCGTCCACCCAGATCGATGTCGGCCTGCCAGACCTGCCGGTCGGGCAGGCGCACCGCGAGGGCAGCCCGATCGACCTCGCCGGCGTCGGCGCCGTAGCGCAGTGCCTCGGCGCTGACGTCGTCCAGGCGAGCGCCCAGCGCCGCAGCTACCGGCGGAGCCGCATAGCTGGGCACCTCGCCGAAACCGCCGCAGCCCAGGATGTGGTCGAAGTGGTGATGGGTCATCACCAGCGCACTCACGGCCGAACCCGTCAGTTCACGGACGTCGGCCGCGATGAATCCGGCTTCGGAAAGTGTTGTGCCACAGTCGATCAGCAGGTTCTCGTCACGGCCGCTCACCAGACCCACCGTCACGTCGAGGAAGGGCAGACGGCACCGGTACACACCGTCGGCGATCGACTCCCAGTCGTAGTTCATCGCCGCCAACGCTAGCGGGTTTCCGGCCGGACTCACCGGGCATCTCGATGGAATGGATGCCGACCAAGCCGTCCCTGGGCTGGCGCGGGCGCACCCTGGCCGCCGACACGAATTTCGAGGCCAGGCGACTCGCCCGGCACTGACGCCCCGCCCGTCATCCCCGCCGACCGGTAGATTGGGTCGAACCGACGTCCCTATGAGGAGATCGCAGATGACAACGGGTGACCAGGATCCCAACGCCTTCGGGCAACCTTCCGGATTTCCGCCCCCGACCGGGGAGCCGTACACACCGCCGCAGGGCTCCGGCTATACCCCGCCCCCCGGGTACGCCGCACCTCCGCCTGCTTACGCTCCGCCTCCGCAACCGGGCTATGGACCGCCCCCGGGC
>JBAXUD010000068.1:0-11391 GCA_037129875.1 Mycobacteriaceae bacterium | reverse complement strand
CTGGGATCTCACTTTCCCAACTCCTCCTCGGGACTTCGTCCCGCATCGTCGTCGGGATAACCTGGGACGGATGAGAACCCTGGTGCTGATGCGGCACGCGAAATCCGACTACCCCGAAGGTGTGGGAGACCACGAGCGCCCGCTGGCGCCGCGGGGCGAACGGGAAGCCGGACTGGCCGGCGAGTGGCTGCGGGAGAACGTTCCCGTGATCGACGCCGTGCTGTGCTCCTCGGCGGTGCGGACCCGCCAGACGCTGGCCCGCACCGGCGTGGATGCACCGGCGAGCTTCCTCGACGCGCTCTACGGGGCAAGCCCGGGAGAGGTGATCGACGAGATCAACAAGGTCGCCGACGATGTCGCCGCCCTGCTGGTGGTCGGTCACGAACCCACGACGAGTCACCTCGCGCTCGGACTGGCCGGACCTGGCAGCGATCGGGGCTCGGCTGAACAGATCGCGCTGAAGTACCCGACCTCGGCGGTCGCCGTACTGCAGGTGCCCGGCCCCTGGGTCGGACTGCAACTCAGCGGCGCCGAGTTGGTGTCATTCCACGTGCCGCGTTAACTGGTCTTCGCGCAAGCGCTCATCCGCGCTGATCAGCTGTTGGTGGCCCTGATCAGCTGTTGGTGGCCAAGGTCAGTTCCATCAGCTTGATCGCCTGAGCGCAGGCATCGATACCGGGAGCCTGCGGGTTGACCCACCATCCGACCACCCCGGCGGCGTCACTGGCCACGCCGCAGGCGCCGTTGGGATCGTTGGCGCGCATCACGATCGAGGCGATGCCGTTGATGGCGCGGCTCTCGGTCTTGTACTTCAGGAAGTCGGCGACCTTGCGCTCGTTGTCCAGGCTGCCCTGCTCGTACCAGAAGCGGGTGATGTCGATCAGGCCGGCGGGGTTGAGCGCCTGCCAGCGGCACACCGCGCCGACGAAGGTGCTCTGGATGTCCAGCGGATCGGCGCCGACCGTCTTGGCCAGCACATCCGAGGTCAGCACGTCACACTCCTTGAGCAGGTTGGGGTACTTGTCCGCGGAGTTCTCGCCCCGCGACGGTCCCGTGCCGGACTTCATCGCGGTGCCGCCGACGGTCTTGGCGCACCCGGCCAGCAGCGCGGGGGCGAGCACTGCGGCGGCCAGCCCCGCGGTCACACGACGGCGCATCGAATGGCTCATTTCGCGTTCACAATCGATTGGCGGGTCAGCTCTTCGGCCACATCGCATGCCGGTGGATAGGGCTTCTCCGCGAAGCTGACCGACCACTCGATGAAGTCGTCGTCGAACTGAATCGCGATCTCGCACAGGTTGTCACCCAGCATCGGGTCGGTTCCCACCGCAACCCAGCCGTCATGGCCGTCGATGCTGATGTCGTCGACGCTGGTGCGGGTCAGTTCCTCGGTCTTGCGCTCGCGACCGATCGGGCTGCCGCGGTACCACGTGAAGGAGAAGTGCGGTCCGAGAATCCCGCCGCCGGCCAGCCACTGGCATCCGACCGAATTGACCGCTGTCTTAACCAGGCCGGTCACCCGGGTCTGCTCGGCGACCGTCTGGTCACTGACGCCGCCGCACTCGGGAAACATCGGCCCGTGCTTGCCCTCCCCGGATGCCGGCGAGTTCTGCCCCGGTTGGTCCTTCGACTGCGGCTGGTCGGATTTCGACGACGATGAGCACGCCGGAAGCGCACCGATCGCAAGGACGGCCAGTCCGGCCGCGAATCCACGCCCCGCCGTCATGCGGACCACCTGGTTCTCACAGCATGCACTGTAGCGGCAGCCGCTGGACCCACCGCCCAGACACGGGCTGAACTGGCTGTTTGCTGCTCCGTCCCGGTGTGGGACAGTAACGAAATGCTCCTGGCGCTGCTGCGGCGGTTCGTCCCGCCGTACCGGTGGCCGGTCGCGGCGGTGGTGGTTCTGCAAACTCTCAGCACCCTCGCATCGCTGTACCTGCCGACCGTCAACGCCTCTCTGATCGACGACGGCGTCACCAAGGGCAACACCGCGCTCATCGCCCGATTGGGTCTGGTGATGCTGGCCGTGACCGGTGCGCAGGCCGTCTGCGCGGTGGCGGCGGTGTACTTCGGCTCACGAACCGGCATGGGCGTCGGTCGGGATCTGCGGTCGGCGATGTTCCGCCGTGTTCTGGGGTTCTCAGAGAACGAGACCGCACACTTCTCGGCGCCGTCACTGCTCACCCGCACCACCAACGACGTGCAGCAGATCCAGGTGCTGGTTCAGATAACGGCCAGCGTCCTGGTGACCGCACCGATCATGTGCATCGGCGGCATCGCGATGGCGATCCATCAAGATGCCGGGCTGTCGTGGCTGTTGCTGGTGAGCGTTCCGGTCCTGGCCATCGGCAACTACCTGATCGTCGCGCGGATGTTGCCGGTTTTCCGCAGCATGCAGCGCAGGATCGACGGCATCAACCGGGTGCTGCGAGAGGAGTTGTCCGGGATCCGGGTGGTGCGGGCTTTCGCGCGGGAACCCTTCGAGCAACAGCGGTTCGCCGTAGCCAACAATGCGGTCTCCGATGCCGCGCTGACCGCGGGGCGCTGGCAGGCGCTGATGTTGCCGGTCACCACGCTGACCATCAACATCTCCAGCGTCGCGCTGATCTGGTTCGGCGGCGTGGGCATCGACGCCGGCCGCATGCAGGTGGGCTCGCTGATCGCCTTCCTGTCCTACTTCATGCAGATCCTGATGGCGGTCCTGATGGCCACCCTGGTGCTGGTGATTCTGCCCCGCGCGGCAGTGTGCGCCGAGCGGATCACCGAGGTGCTGGACACCCGGAGCGCAGTCAGCAGTCCGACATCACCTCGGCAACCGGCCGACGGCATCCAGGGCCGGCTCGCCCTCAACGGCGTCACCTTCAGCTACCCGGGCGCCGAACTGCCTGTGCTGCAGGATGTTACGTTCACTGCGCGGCCCGGGACCACGACGGCGATCGTCGGCTGCACCGGATCCGGGAAATCCACCCTGGTGGGCCTGATATGCCGGCTTCTCGACGTGACCGCCGGGTCGGTGCGTGTCGACGGCATCGATGTCAGGGACTACGACACCGAATATCTCTGGTCGTCGATGGGGCTGGTACCCCAGCGCGGATACCTCTTCTCCGGCACGGTCGCCGACAACCTGCGTTTCGGAAAGGCCGACGCAGGAGATGACGAGATGTGGGCGGCACTGCGGGTGGCCGCCGCCGACGATTTCGTCCGGGCACATCCAGACGGACTGCAGATGCGGGTCGCCCAAGGCGGTGTCAACGTCTCGGGCGGTCAGCGTCAACGGCTGGCGATCGCCCGGGCGGTCATCCGCAGGCCGAGGATCTATGTGTTCGACGACGCCCTGTCCGCCCTTGACGTCCGCACCGACGCCCGGGTGCGAAACGCACTGCGGGAGGTGTCGGCGGACGCGACGGTGATCATTGTGGCCCAGCGCATTTCGACGGTGACCCGGGCGGATCAGATCGTCGTCCTCGACGGCGGCCGGGTGGTCGGGATCGGCACGCACGAGACGCTGATCGACGAATGCCCGGCCTATGCGGAGTTGGTGGATTCTCAGTGCGTGGACGCCGGCGCGGGAGGCCAACGATGACGGCACCGCCGATGCGCCCTGGGGTGCGGGCGATGATGGCCGATCCCGCCAACGCCCGATCGCAGGACTTCACCGGCACGGCCCGCCGTCTGCTCCGCCGGTTGAGCCCGCAACGCCGGTCGTTGGCGGCAGTGGTGATGATGTCGCTGGGCGGCATCGCCCTGTCGGTGATCGGGCCGCGGGTCCTCGGCCACGCAACCGACCTCTTGTTCAACGGCGCCATCGGCCGCAGGTTGCCGGCCGGCATCACCAAGACGCAGGCCGTCGCACAAGCGCGGGCACGTGGCGACAACACCTTCGCCGACATGCTCACGAGAATGAATGTGACACCCGGCCGCGGCGTCGACTTCGCCGCGGTGGGGCGCACCCTGCTGCTCGCCCTGATGTTGTATGTGATTGCCGCGGCGCTGATCTGGGGGCAGGCCCGGCTCCTCAACGTCATCGTCCAGCGCACCATCACGACCCTGCGTGCCGACGTCGAATCCAAGATCCACCGCCTACCGCTGTCCTACTTCGACGCCCGCCAGCGCGGCGAACTGCTCAGCCGGGTCACCAACGATGTCGACAACATCCAGACATCGGTTTCGGTGACTGTCAGCCAGCTGCTCACCGCCGTCCTCACCGTGGTCGCCGTGGCGGTGATGATGGTCGTGGTATCACCACTGCTGGCGATTATCACCGTCGCCATGGTTCCCTTGTCGCTGTTGGCGATTCGGGGGATCACCCGACGCTCGCGGACGATGTTCATCGCGCAGTGGACGAACACCGGCCGCCTCAATGCCCACGTCGAGGAGACCTACAGCGGGTTCACTGTGGTTCGGACTTTCGGCCACCGCGCCGCTGCAAGTGAGAAATTCGATGCACTGAACACCGACGTCTACCACGCCGGGTTCGGTGCCCAGTTCTTCTCCGGACTGATGGCGCCGGCAAGCATGCTCATCGGGAACCTCAGCTACGTCGCGGTCGCGGTGGTAGGCGGCCTTCAGGTTGCGACGGGACAGCTCACCCTTGGCGGTGTTCAGGCGTTCATCCAGTACGTCCGTCAGTTCAATCAGCCGCTGACCCAGCTCGCCGGTATGTACAACACCCTGCAGTCCGGCGTGGCCAGCGCGGAACGGGTCTTCGAGTTCCTCGACGAACCCGAGGAAACTGCCTCGCCCGCAGGGCAATTGCCGCCTGAAGTCGGCCGGGTGGAGTTCAGAGACGTCTGCTTCGCCTACCGCCCCGGCTCCCCGGTGATCAACGGTCTGTCCTTGGTGGCCGAACCGGGCAGCACGGTCGCGATCGTCGGCCCCACCGGCGCGGGCAAGACAACGCTGGTGAACCTGTTGCTGAGGTTCTATGACGTGGACTCCGGCAGCATCATGATCGACGGCCGCGACATCACCGACGTCAGCCGGCAGTCACTGCGGTCGCGAATCGGCATGGTGCTCCAAGACACCTGGCTGTTCGCCGGCACCATCGCCGAGAACATCGCCTTCGGCAGACCCGAGGCCACCCGAAACGAGATCGTCGACGCGGCTCGCGCCGCATATGTGGACCGGTTCGTGCGTTCGCTACCGGACGGGTATGAGACCCGGGTCAGCGACGACGGAGGCAACATCAGCGCCGGCGAGAAGCAGTTGATCACCATCGCCCGGGCGTTCGTGGCTCAGCCGCAGCTGTTGATCCTTGATGAGGCGACCAGTTCGGTGGACACCCGCACTGAGTTGCTGGTTCAGCAGGCCATGGTCGAATTACGCCGTGGCCGAACGAGTTTCATCATCGCTCACCGGCTCTCGACCATCCGCGACGCCGATCTGATTGTGGTCATGGACGGCGGGCGGATCGTCGAGCAGGGCGGCCAAGACGAGCTTCTGGCGCGCCAGGGTCCGTATTGGGAGATGACGCGCGCCTGACGGCGGGAAGGACGGAACATCGTTGGCTACGACACCGGGCGGTGACTGCCCATGACCGACCGCCCCAACATTTTGCTGCTGATCACCGATGAGGAGCGGGAGCGGATGTGGTTTCCCGACCACATTCGCTTCGCCAACCGTGAGCGGATGGCGGCCCGCGGCATGCGGTTCACCAACCACCATGTACACACGTTTCCCTGTACCCCGAGTAGGGCCACCATCCTCACCGGCCGGCACGCCGCCTCGACCCGGATGTTCGACAACATCAACTTCAACTGGCAGCAGCCGCTGGATCCGGGGATCGCCACGGTGGGCCACCTTCTGTCAGCAGCCGGCTATACCTGCGGATACCTCGGCAAGTGGCATCTGGGCGGCGAGTCACGACGAAATGGGCTGCGGCCGTATGGGTTCGGGGACTGGAAGGGCCCCGACACGCACGGCACCCCGTATCTGGGCCATTTCATCGACGGCCGGACCGCCGATCATGCGGGGCGATGGATCACCGAGCACGCCGATCGCGGGCCGTGGCTGCTGGTGTGCTCGTTCGTCAACCCGCACGACATCATGCTCTACCCCCGCTTCCGCAAGCCGCGGGTGACCGACCACGGTGCGCAATTACCTCCGAACTTTGCCGACGACCTGTCCACGAAGCCGGTGACCCAGCGCTACTGGAAGGTGACCTGCGATATCACTGGTGGCCGCGTCCGCGACGAGAAAGCTTGGCGCCGATTGATCAACGCTTACATCGACCTCAACCTCGAAGTCGACCACCACATCGGCACCGTGCTCGACGCGCTGGCCGCCTCAGGGGCCGAATCGAACACTCTGGTGGTGGCGACCTCCGACCACGGTGATCTCGCGGGCGCCCACGGACTGCGGCAGAAGGCCGCCAACCTCTACCGGGAGAACGCCCAGGTCCCGCTCACGATGACCTGGCCCGGCACCATCCCGGCAGGAGGATCGAGCCGCCGACTCACTGGGGCCGTCGACCTTCTGCCGACGTTGCTCGCGGTTGCCGGAGGGGGAGTCGGGCCGCTGTCCGACCCATTGCCGGGACGGGATCTGTCCCCGCTGTGGCAGGATCCGCAGCGCGCGATCCGCGACTCGGTGCTGGTCACCAGCGACGCATTCTCGTCCATGGGTCCAGCCGGCCCGCATCGGGGATTCCTGCGCGGGATCATCACCGAGTCGCACAAGTACGGCAGGTACTTCCTGCCCGGCGAGCAACACCGGGGCCGGGCCGCTGCGGACCTGGAACTCTACGACCGCGCCCGGGACCCGGCGGAGATGTGCTCCCTCGTCGCCGCTCACGGGCCTGATGTCGGCCCGCTCATCGACGACCTGGACCACCGCCTCGACGCGCTGATCGCCGCCGAGGTCGGCGCCGACGAAGTGGACCTCCCGCTGCCGAAGAGCCGGCTGACCAGTCTGGGATATCTCTGGCGGCGCCGTGCCCGGGTAACCGGTGTCGCCTCGGACGCAATGACCGGGGCGCGATCCGGAGCCTGATCACCCAACCGCGTGAGGGCTACGGGGGCTTGTCGGGACTCTGGCCGCCTATTGCGGCCCGCCGCCACCGCCAGGACCGCCACCGCCAGGACCGCCACCACCAGGACCGTCACCGCCAGGTCCGTCGCCGGGCCAGTTACCACCCGGCGGAGGATCAGACGGCCTTGGGTCCGGTGTCTCGCTGACGGTATTGAGTTCCTCCTGGCAGGTGACCCCGTTCAATAGATCGCCAGGATCGTTGCCAGCGCAATATGGCGGCGGAGTGGGCGAAGGCTCGGCTCCGGCCGGGACCGCCGCGGCGTTCGTCAGCGCGCCGACCAGCGCTGCGGCGCCGAGAAGTTTCTTTATCATCGGGGCTCCTTTGCCGAAACCGACGGTAGCAGTCCCTGTGGGAGTCAATTGGCACTTTGGTGCGGCAACGGCCCGGCGCCCCCAGCGGCGCATGAGCTGATCGGGCTAGAGACCGGGCCCCTGCGAACGCAGGTCGTCCACCTCAGCCATCGCCTCACGCAGCTTGCCCAGCCACTCCTCGGCGTGGTCGCCCACGAGTCGAACCGACCACGCCAGCGCGTCAGACCTCGACCGGGCCACCCCCGCGTCGACCAGGGTGTCGAGCACCTGGCGTTCGGGCTGTTTGAGCCTGGTCATCACCGGAACGGCCAGATGCGTGAACAGGATCGGCTCGGGGGCGTCCGGTGTTCCGACATCGATGCCCCAGGACACGGTGCGCCCGAAACGCTGCTGCGCCTCGTCGGCGATGCGCATCCGTTCGGCACGGGTGTCCTCGCGGAACCGGGCGACCCGTCCCGTCGCGCGGGCGGCCGACTCGGCGTCGGTCGACTCCGCTAGCCGGCCCACCACGGTGATCTCTTCCCGGTCGACGGTCACCGCCGGGTCTGTGCTGAACCAGCCGTCGGGGAGTCGTCCGGCGAACCATTCGGGGGCGTCGGCTGCGTCGGGTTGATCGGCCTGCTGCCAGCCGCCGGGTCGCCCGGGCCGGCGGGATGTGCGTTGGGTTTGTTTCATGGATTACATGATTACACCGTTGCACCGGTTTGGGAATCGTGTTCGCTGCGGGCGATCACCCGTCACTGCCGGTGGTCGTTAAGCCCCGCGCAGCGTTCGAGTAATTCGGCGGTGGGCGGCTGACGGAACGCCAGTGCCGCATGCTCACAGCCGACGCGTTCGAATTCGGGCAATAGCGCGAGTTGAGCCTCCACCTGTCCGGGCTCGTCGAGTCTCAGCGACAACTGGGTTGACCGCCGAATCGTCTTCGGGTCTCGGCCCACCTCAGCGCAGACCGCGTCGAGTTCGTCGTTGGCCGCGCCCCAGGCCTCCGGCCCATCGTGGCCGGGCATGTTCCATTCGTCGGCATGTCGGGCAACGACCCGCATCATCTTCGGCTTCGATCCGCCCACGATGATCGGCGGGTACGGGTGCTGAATCGGTTTCGGAAAGCACAACGCATCTTCGAGGGTGAAGAAGCGCCCAGTGAAGCTGACCGAGTCCTCGGTCCACAGCCGCCGGATTATCGTCAGCGCCTCGTCGAGCATCGCCACCCTCTCCCCCGCAGGCGGAAACGGGATTCCGTACCCCCGGTGCTCGAGTTCCAGCCAGCCGGCACCGAGCCCGAAATCGAGGCGCCCTCCGGAGATGTGGTCGACGGTCACCGCCATCTTGGCCAACAGAGCCGGGTTGCGATAGGTCACCGACGGCACGACACAGGCGATCCGGGCGCGTTTGACGACGACGGCCATCGCGGCCAGCGCCGTGTAGGCCTCAAACGTCGGGTCGGTCGGCGTGGTATGGCCGTAAAAGTGGTCGTAGTCCCATATCGATGCGAAGCCCAGACGATCGGCCGCCGCCCAACACCGCTCAAGCTCCGGATAGCTGAAGTCGAGCGAGAACTTCGCCGAAATCATCATGTGCCGTGCCTTTCGCGGCCGCCAATACGGGTCGGTGCGACCGTAATGCCCGCGCGGGCTGCCCGAGGCGGAACGACAACCGCCAAGCCGTCCCCAACGGCTTGCTTTCGGCTGATAATGGGTCCATGGCAGGTAAAGAGATCGACCCTCAGCGCGCCCGCGCCGCTCGTGACGTGGTTCGTCAGCACCCGGCGATGGCGCTGATCGCGGTGTCGCCGGTACTCATCGCCGCCGGCCTGGTGTGGTGGCTGGTCAGCCCCGGCTGGGCGATAGTTCTGCTGGTCGCCGCGCTGGTCGCCGGCGGGATGGCCGTCCTGCGCAAGCGCTGACGGCTTGCGGCTCAGGCTTTTTCTGGCTGCCCGGCCCAACGGGCCCGGTATAGCAGCACGTCGTCGGCGACGCCCTTCAATCGTTTGGCGCCGGCGAACGACCAACCGAACCGCTCGTCGTCGCCGATCTCGGCGCGTGCTGATTCGGCCGCCAGCACCGCACCGGGCCGCGCCACCGAGGTCACCCGGCTGGCCAGGTTGACCGGGCTGCCGAACCAGTCACCGGCGCGGCTCACCGCGGACCCGTAGGCCACGCCCGCCCGGAGCCGGGGCAACGCTTCATCGGCCGCCGCGGCCTCGATCAGCGCCAGCACCACATCCAACAGCGCGGAGGTGTCGGGCGATACGAACATCACCGCGTCGCCGATGGTCTTGATGAACCGCACCGGCGCCACCACCACCTCGCGGGCCAGCCCGGCCAGCCGGTTGGCCAATTGCTCGAGGTCCTCGGGCGGCAATTCCTCGCCGAGCCGGGTGAAGCCGACCAGGTCCGCGAACGCTGCGCCGACCATCCGGGCTCCGGGCAGGGGCACCCCCTCAGCCCGCTCGCCGGCGTTGACCGCCTCGGCCTCCACCGTATGCCGCAGCTGCAGCAGCAACATGTCCTGGATCATCGGGCCGATCAGCGGTGCGGCAACACTCACCAGTACCTGCGACGCCTGGGCGATCTCCAGCTCGCTGACGCCGGGATGCAGCACCGCGCGCAGCGCGGCGGAGCGCATCTCCTCAGCTGCGCGCGAAAGCCCTTCGGCCAGAACGCGAACCACCGCCAGCATCTGGTCGGGGTCGATACCGAGATCGAGGAAGCGCTTGATGTGCACTGCGGTGTCGCCGTCAGGCCGCATGAACACCGGCGCGTCGGGATCCTCGACCTGGGGCAGGCCGGCTGCGCGCTGGAAGCGCATCAGTTGCTCGACGTCCAGGCCCACCTCGTCGCTGATCTGGCGGGCCGACACATAGGAACCGTCGTCGCCGAGGGCCCGGCGGGCGGGAAGCAGCATCGGGGCGAAGGACCCCCGGATCTCCTCGACGGTGATGCCCTGCTCCAGCAGCCACGGGATCAACCCGGCGCGCTGCCCGCGCGCTTCCCCCGTCAGCCCGTCGAGCAACCCGGAGGACTCGACATCGAAACTCACGACACCGGCGGTCGGTGGTCGGCCCACGGACGGGCCGCTTCGATCTGCGCACTCAGCGCCAGCAGCGTCGCCTCATCGGACGGCCGGCCCACGAGTTGCACTGAGACCGGCAGACTTTCACCATCGAGGAACCACGGCACCGACGCCGCGGGCTGACCGGTCGCATTGAACACGGCGAAGTACGGAACGCGCGAGGACACCATCGCCAGCGTGCTCACCCCGCCGCGGTGCTGGTACTGCCCGATGCGTGACGGCCCGGTGGCCGCCCCCGGCGTGATCAGCACGTCGAAGTCGTCGAAAATCGACTGCACCCGCGCCGCGAGCTTAGGCTCCGCCGCCCGGATTTTCTCCATCTGCCGATCCGAGATCATCGACCCGATCCGGGCGATCGCGCGGGTCCGCGGCTCCAACCGCTCCGGATAGGGCAGTTTGCCGACTTCCTGGTAGACGCCGTGCCACATCCGGGGCAGCACATGGCCGTACATCGCCCACGCCGGATAGTCCGGATCGCGCCAGAACACCTCGTGACCGAGGTTGCGCAGCAACGCCTCCACCCCGTCCAGTGCCCGCTGCTGCGCATGCCCGACGCGGGCGATCATGGTCGGGGGAAGCTTGGTGCTCAAGGCAATTCGCAACTTCGTCGGCTTGCGCGCCGCCGCCTTGACGAACCCGCCCCGCGGGGCCTTCTGGGTGTTGGTGGCGTCGAGGAACAGCGCGGCGTCTTCCACGGTGCGGCTCAACGGGCCGTTGGCGCTCAGGCCGTTCCACGGATCTTCGCCATCACCGATGGGCACCCGCCCGCGCTGGGGTTTGATGCCGAAGAGCCCACACCAACTGGCCGGGATGCGGATGGATCCGGCGCCGTCGGACCCCAGTGCCAGCGGAGCCAACCCAGCGGCCACCGCAGCACCACTGCCGCCGCTGCTGCCGCCCGGCGTGTACGCGGTGTCCCACGGGTTGTGGGTGGCACCGAAACTCACTGTCTCGGTGAATGGCCACAGCATCATC
>JBAXUD010000679.1:0-1517 GCA_037129875.1 Mycobacteriaceae bacterium | reverse complement strand
TGACGACGATCTCGTCGAAACTCAGCGCGAACGCCAGGATGGCCCCGGCGAGCAGCGCACCGCGGGTCATCGGGAACGTCACATAGCGGAAGTCTGCCAGGTCGACGCGCCGAGGTCGGACGACGCGTCCTCCAGGTTGGTGCCGAGCCGGCGCAGGCGGGCCTGGATGTTGTTGAAGACGACCACCATGCAGAACGTCGCGTGCCCGACGATCACCGTCGCCATTCCCAGCGCGACGTGCAACGCCGAGGTGAACGTCGCGTTCAGGGCGATACCGGTCACGATGCCGGGCAGCGTGATCGGAAGAACCACAAGCAGATTCACCGTCTGCCGGCCGAAGAACCGGTAGCGCTGCACCGCGAACGCAGCCATCGTCCCGAGCACCAGGGCGATCGCCGTCGCGCACAACCCGACCAGCACCGAGTTGCCCAGCGACCGCCACATCCCCTCGCTGGCCCACGCATCGCGCCACCACCGCAGCGTCAGGCCGCTGGGCGGGAACGCGAACGTCTTGGAGGAGTTGAAGGCGTTGAGCAGCACCAGCAGCAGCGGTGCGTAGAGGAAGCCCAGCGCCGCGACAGTCCACAGCCGCAACAGCGTCCGCATCCGGGTCGACAGCATCAGACGTTTTCCAGGGCGCCGGTGCGCCGCATCGCGAGAAGGTAGAGCACGATGGCCGTCAGCGGGATCAGCGACAGTGCGGCGGCCAGCGGCTGGTTATTGGCCGTCACCAATTGTCCGTAGATGATGTTGCCCAGCATCTGGGTCTTGCCGCCGACGATGGTGACGGCGATGTAGTCACCGAGTGCCAGCGAGAAGGTGAAGATCGACCCGGCGGCGATACCGGGAAACACCAGCGGCGCCACCACCCTGGCAAGCGTCGTCAGGTCCGAGGCGCCCAGGTCGGAGCTGGCGTCGATCAGGGGATCGGGCACCCGCTCCAGGGCCGCGAACACCGGAATCACCATGTAGGGCAACCACAGGTACGACAGCGTCAGCACGGTGGCGACGACGCCGTAGCCCGGGGTGTAGCCGAGTGCCCAGTGCACCGGCCCCACGGGGGACAGCAGCATGCGCCAGGCGTACGCCTTGACCAGATAGCTGGCCCACAGCGGTGTGGTGACCGCCACCACCAGCGCCAGTCGCGCTCGCGGGGAGGCGACCTTGGCCATGTAGAGCGCCAGCGGCACCGCCAGCACCGCGCAGATCAGCGTGACGGTCAGCGCGATGCCGACCGTGCGCAGGGTGGCGGTGCGGAACACCGCGTCGGTGAGCACCCGGACGATGTTGTCGGTCGTGAAGGTGCGTACCACCGACCCGGTGAACTCGTCAGTGGTCCAGAACGCTGAAAGCAGAAGGACCGCAAGGGAACCCAGATAGGCGACGATCAGCCACGTCAAGGGCGGGACGAGCAGCAGCCCCAGGCTCAGCCGGTTTCCGGGCCCGTTGCAGGGCCGGCGTCTCACCCCTTGATCTGCTGCCACTTGTCGACCCACTCGCTGTAGGCCGTGCAGTTG
>JBAXUD010000678.1:0-1521 GCA_037129875.1 Mycobacteriaceae bacterium | reverse complement strand
CGATCGTCACGCTCCTCAGCGCGGCTGGCGCCGCTTGATCGTCGCGCGACTACGGCCCGATCGTCACGCTCCTCAGCGCGGCTGGCGCCGCTTGATCGTCGCGCGACTACGGTGCAACCCCCCGGCCTGCGCGCCGGCCGATGGGTACCCGCAGCACCGCGTTGGTGCCGCCACCGGGTGCCCGGCGCATCTCCAGGGAACCGTCGAGCTCGGCCTTCACCAGCGTGCGCACGATCTGCAGACCGAGCCGGTCGGAGGCTTCCAGGTTGAAACCCTCCGGGAGGCCGCGGCCGTCGTCGTCGACGACGATCTCCAGCGAACGGGCCGAACGGTCGGCCCGGATCACCACCCGGCCGCTTTTGTCGCCCGGATCGAAGGCATGCTCGATGGCGTTCTGCGCCAGTTCGGTGACCACCATGACCAGCGCCATGGCGCGGTCGGCGTCGAGCACGCCGAGGCTGCCCTCCCGGTTGATCCGGATCGGGGTGTCCACGCGGGCGATGTCGTTCATGATCGGCAGGATCCGGTCGATGACCTCGTCGAGGTTGACCTCCTCGTCGACCGACATCGACAGTGCCTCGTGAACCTGCGCGATCGCGGCCACCCGCCGCACCGACTCCATCAGCGCTTCGCGGCCCTCGTCGTTGTTGGTGCGCCGGGCCTGCAGCCGCAACAGGGCCGCCACCGTCTGCAGGTTGTTCTTCACCCGGTGGTGAATCTCCCGGATCGTCGCGTCCTTGGACAACAGTGCCCGGTCTCGCCGCTTGACCTCGGTGACGTCGCGGATCAGAACCGCCGCTCCGGCCGGCGCGCCGCCCACGCCGAGCGGCAGGGTGCGCAGCAGGACCGCCGCGCCCCCGGCGTCGATCTCCAGCCGCATTCCCGAGCCACCCGCCAGTGAGTGGCCTACGTGTTCGGCCAGTTCCTGGGCCTCGAACGGATCCGACAGCAGCGGCCGGGTGATGGCGATCAGGTTGTGACCCTCGAGTTCGGCGGTGAGACCCATCCGGTGGTAAGCCGACAGCGCGTTGGGGCTGGCGTAGGTGACCACCCCGTCGACATCGAGGCGGATGAACCCGTCGCCGACACGGGGGCTCGACCGCGACAACGCCAGGTCGGCCACATTGGGGAAGCTGCCCTCCGACACCATCTCCACGAGATGCCCGGCGCAGTCCAGGTAAGCCGTCTCCAACGGCGACGACGTCCTCCTGTCATCGTCGGCAGTCTGGTGGCTGAGCATGGCCACCACCTCGCCGCGGTAGCGCACCGGCACCGCCCCCGGCAGGGATTCCTCGCCGAGGACGGTGCCGACGGCGTCCTTGAGCAGCAGCGTCGAGGCGGTGTTGGGGCGACATTGAGCGACGCAGACCAGGGCGCCGTCTTCGCGGCGGACCCACATGAGGAAATCGCCGAAGGACAAATCGGCGAGCAATTGCCATTCACCGACCACGGCGTGCAGGTGATCTACGGCGCCGCCGGGCAGTTCGGTGTGTTCGGCGAGCAGGTCACCGAGGGTGGACA
>JBAXUD010000677.1:0-1550 GCA_037129875.1 Mycobacteriaceae bacterium | reverse complement strand
GTGCCGGTGGCCATCGAATTGCCGGACACGTCGGGCCAGCGCGGGCCGGTGGTCAGCGCGTAGACCGGGATGGCCGGGTCGGCCAGCAGCGTCGAGACGGGCCGGTGCAGGGTGGGCCGGCCCACCATGATCACCTGCCTGGGCCGCAGCACGCTCAGCGCCAGCGGGTGCAGTGGCGTGGCCGGACGCGGGGCCGTGGGCTCGGCGACGGTGGGCAGGTGCGCGAGGTTGGGGTGCACGCCGGCCCCGTGACCGGCGATGACAACGGTGTCTGCGGTGACGTCGATGTGCAGCGGCTGATCGAAACTCACCGGTGGGCTGTAGGTCCACGGTCGACCGTCGGGACGACCGGGCGGGAAATCATTCGGGTCTGAATCAGGTTCGGGCACAAGGGGTTCCCGCAGGGGAATGTCGAACTGCACCGGCCCGGCGTTGGCGGTCCTGGCCCCGGTGGCAGCCGCCAGCACCCGGCAGGTGGCCGAGCGCCACGACGCGTTTTGCGCGTCGAATTGACGGGGCGCATTGAGGGCGTCGAGCCGGCCGAGCTCGGAGTCGGCGGCCAGCCCCAGGCTGACCGCTCCCCGAACCTGGGTGCCGAAATACCCGAGCTGCTCCATCGTCTGATTGGCGCCGGTGCCGAGCAACTCGTAAGGGCGGTTGGCGCTGAGCACGATCAGCGGCACCCGCGCGTAGTTCGCCTCCACGACCGCCGGCCCCAGGTTGGCCACCGCCGTGCCCGACGTCATCGCAATCGGTACCGGCCGGCCACTGCCGACCGCCAGCCCGATCGCCAGGTAGCCGGCGGTGCGCTCATCGATGCGGACGTGCAGTCGCAGCCGCCCGGCGCGGTCGGCGTCGGCCAGGGCGAAGGCCAGCGGGGCGTTGCGTGACCCCGGGCACAGCACCACCTCGCGCACACCGCCGCGAATGAGTTCATCGACGACCACCCGCGCCTGCGTCGTCGAAGGATTCACCCCTACAGCGTGGCACAGGCGCCGGTCGCGGTGCTAAAGCAGCGTGCCCGCGAAGAAGTCCAGCACGGCCTTGTTGACGGCCTCGTAGCGTTCCAGAAAGCCGAGGTGACCGGCGTTGGCGATCTGTACGTAGCGGCCCTTCGGGATGGCCTCGCCGACCTCCCGGCCCAGGGCGGGCGGGGTGATGACGTCATCGGCGAAGCCGATCACCAGCACCTCGTTGGGAATCGAGCGGTACGCCGGCAGGCGGTTCTCCAACGGCGCCACGGCCAGCTGAGCCCGCCAGCCTGGGGTGCGCTTGAGCGGGAAGGCGGTGAACATCTGCAACCACTCCTCGACCATCGGGGAGTTGATGGTTTTGGGCGAAAAGTTCTCCAGGATGCGGATTTTCGCGCCGAAGGAGGGCGGTAGGTCAATATCGGCGTCGGCCAGTTCGAGGTCGGCGGTCCGGAACGCGATCCGGGTGGTGTCGACGCGGCCGCGGGTTCCCATCAGCGCGGCCTGCGTCACCAGGTCCGGGCGGACCAGCATCAACTCCTGGGCGATGAAGGCGCCCATGGACATCGCCACCAGCCG
>JBAXUD010000676.1:0-1558 GCA_037129875.1 Mycobacteriaceae bacterium | reverse complement strand
GTTTCGGAACTGTTGATCGCCGAACCCGCCAAGGTCGTCCTGATCCCCGAAAACCGCGACGAGCAGCAGGCGGACGCTTGTGGGTCGACCGCCTCAAGCGGACGGGCTGTCACGCCCCGGCACCGCAGTGCCCGCACGCTCCCGCCGGCCTGATGGTGGGTCGAACCCGCGCCGACACCCCGATCAGCAGCTGCCCGGACTGCTTGTCCTGGGGGCCATCCTATGGATCGCAGTCCTATTGTCGGGCCTGCTACGACTTCGTCCGCCGCTACCGACCCGGCCGGTGCGCCCATTGCCTCCGCGACATCGCGGTGAAGAACGGGCACTGTCGGCTCTGCTGGTTGCAGGCGGGAATGGCCGCCCCGGAAGGAAGTCGAATCACCCTGCGGGACTTCGCCCCAACGGGATACTGGCAGCTGTCGCTGACGGGTATGACCCGGCTGGGCCATACCCGTCCCCGGGCCCCGATTCCACCGGCCGAACCCACCGCACCGGTTCTCTCGCAGGACGGGGTCCAGCTGGAGCTGTGTGCGCCTGGTGAGTCACGGTTGTTCGACAAGCGTCACTGGGTGGCATCGAAGATCACCAACGAGGCGCTGATGCGGACCAGACGCATCGCCGGGGAACTCGCCCAGACCCGCGGCTGGAACCCGCGGATCGCCCTCGAGACCAACCGAGCATTGACGGTCATCCTCGCCACGCATCAAACCGGGGACCTGATCGCCTGGTCCCAGCTGCCGCCGGCGTTGCGTTCCCGAGACCTCAGCATCACCCGCACCGCCGAAATCCTCAGCCTGGCAGGACTATTGAACGACGACCGCATTTCCTCGTTCGATGCCCTCAAGCAGAGGCGCCTCGCAGTCCTGCCATCACCGATGGCCGCCGACGTCGAGCACTGGTTGCGGGTCCGCGGCCAGGGCGGTCCCCGCAGCCTGCCCCGCGACGAGCACACCGTCCGGATGAACCTCAAACGTGTGCACCCACTCCTGCTGATATGGGCACAAACTTATGTGCACCTGCGCGAGGTGACCGCCGGCGACATCTCCACCGCCACCGGGGCTTTGACCGCAAACCTGCGCGATCAGACCTTCACGGCCCTGCGTTCCCTGTTTGGCCACTGCAAAAAGACCGGCAGGATCTTCAAGGACCCAACCCGGGGCATCGGCATCAGCCGGCGACCGCTGCATCTCATCGCGCCGCTGTTGCCCCACGAGATAAACCAAGCCACGGCCGCAGCCCTCACACCGGCTGCCCGGCTCGCAGTTGCCCTGGCCGCCGTCCACGCGGCTCGCCCCAAAACCATCCGCGAACTCCACCTCGACGACGTCGACCTCGGCAACCGGCGTCTGACCCTCGCCGGCAAGACCCGCCCACTCGACGATCTGACCAGGACCCTCCTGTTGGCTTGGCTACAGCACCGCGCCAGCCGCTGGCCCGTCACCGCCAACCCGCACCTCATCCTCAACCAGCAGACCGCAATGACCACCCGGGCGGTCAGCGAGAACTGGCTGACCCAGAGTTGCCGCGGTCTCACCGCCACCCTCGAGCGCCTGCGAGT
>JBAXUD010000675.1:0-1558 GCA_037129875.1 Mycobacteriaceae bacterium | reverse complement strand
GGCAGGTGAGATGACACCGACGGCCGCCGTTCCCACCGTCACGCTCAACGACGACCACACCATCCCGGTGATCGGTCTGGGCGTCGCCGAACTGCCGCCGGAAGAGGTCGAGGCCGCGGTCACTGCCGCGCTGGCGGCCGGGTACCGATTGATCGACGCCACCTCCGCCAATGGCAACGAGGAAGCGGTCGGCCGGGCCATCGCCAAATCCGGCGTGCCGCGCGAGGAGCTCCACATCACCACCAAGCTGGTCACAGCAGAACAAGGTTTCCAGTCCTCGCAGGACGCCTGCCGAGCCAGCCTGGCCAGACTCGGCCTGGACTACGTGGACCTCTATCTCATCGACTGGCCGGAAGAGCAGAACGGCAAATACATCGACGCCTGGGGCGGGGTCATGAAGTCCAAGGAAGTCGGCGACACCCGTTCCATCGGGGTCGCGAACTTCACCCCTGAGCATCTTTCGAACATCATCGACTTGTCGTTCTTCACCCCGGCGGTCAATCAGATCGAACTGCATCCGCTGCTCAATCAGAACGAGTTGCGCCAGGTGCACGCCCAGTACTCGATCGTCACCGAGGCGTACTGCCCGCTGGGGACCGGGACGCTGCTGGCAAACCCGGCCGTCGCGGCCGTCGCTGCCGCCCACGGCAAGTCCCCGGCGCAGGTGCTGATCCGGTGGAGCATCCAACTGGGCAACGTGGTGATCCCCCGTGCGACGGACCCCGCGCGGCTGGCGGAGAACATCGACGTATTCGATTTCGAGCTCACCGACGCCGAGATGGACACCCTCAACGGCCTCGACGACGGCACCCGGTTCCGCCCCAATCCGGAGAGCTACGCCGGCGATTAAGGACTAACGTCATCATTTTCGGCGTTTTTAATAACGTTCAGGAATTCTTAAGACTAATGTCCGACTCTGTCAGGTAGATCACACGAAGGGGTCTGGTCATGCACGTTACATATCGCTCTTATCTCACTGCGGGTGTCGCTGCGCTCGGTGCGGGCGCCATCGCCCTCTCGCCGGTCCAGCCGATCCCCAATCAACTAGCGCCCGCGCAGGAACGCGCCATCGCCAGCCTTTCGGTGAGCCTCGCCGCGCAGATCGACCCGATCCAGGCCTGGAAGGACACGCTCGCGCTGGCCCAGGCCAATATCGCGGAGGTCCAGGCCTACAAGGCCTCCAGGCCGTTGCCGCTGCTGACCACCATTCAGGCGAATCTGCAGACCTACGCGGCGGCACTGCCGAACACTCAGTTCATCGTCGACTCGATCAAGAACAACATCAACATCTTCCTCTACGCGCCGTGGAGCCCGGGGCCGTGCGCCAGCAATCCCTGCTCGGATCCCGCCTTTTACCAGGGCATCAACATCTCCAATGTGCCGATCACGAACTCGACGCCAATCGGCCCGCTGAGCCAGCGGCAGCTCTATCAGCTCCTGCCGGTGGTGCTCCCCCCTGCTGACGCCGCGGCCCTGGCACCCCTGCTTGCTCTCGCCGGCAATACCTGGAGCGGCCAGCTCGCCGCGGTGATCGGCATGCTGGGCGGCCCGGTAGTCC
>JBAXUD010000674.1:0-1563 GCA_037129875.1 Mycobacteriaceae bacterium | reverse complement strand
CGCAGTGCCACCCCTTCTATACGGGCAAGCAGAAGATCCTCGACAGCGGCGGCCGCGTGGCTCGCTTCGAGAAGCGCTACGGCAAGCGGGCCGGGGCGAGCGCAGCGACGGGACAACCGAAGTCGGGCGAGGCCGCGGCCAGCACCGACAAGTAGCAACCCAGCCGACGCCCGACTGTCGCGAACGCGAGAGTCCGGGCGTCGGTTTGTGTTCGGGCCGGTAAGAGAGGACGGACGATGACGCAACGCGCCCCCGCGGATGCGATCGACGCCGTGCTCGCCGAGCATGCCGACCTCGAACGTCAGCTGTCCGACCCGGAGTTGCACGGCGATGCCGCCAACGCCCGGCGGGTGGGCAAGCGTTTCGCCCAGTTGGCGCCGATCGCGGCGACCTACCGCAAGCTGGAGGTCTCCCGCGGCGATCTGGACGCGGCGCGTGAACTGGCCGCTGACGACTCCTCGTTCGCGCAGGAGGTCACCGAACTCGAGACCAGGGTCGCCGAACTCGACGACCAACTCACCGACATGCTGGCCCCGCGGGACCCGCACGACGGGGACGACATCGTGCTCGAGGTCAAGTCCGGGGAGGGCGGCGAGGAGTCGGCGCTGTTCGCCGCCGATCTGGCCCGGATGTACATCCGCTACGCCGAACGTCACGGCTGGACGGTGACAGTTCTGGACGAGACGTTCTCCGATCTGGGCGGATACAAGGAAGCCACCATCGCCATCGGCAGCAAGGGCGACTCCGCTGACGGGGTGTGGTCACGACTGAAGTGGGAGGGCGGCGTGCATCGCGTACAGCGCGTGCCCGTCACCGAATCTCAAGGGCGCGTGCATACTTCGGCGGCCGGAGTGCTGGTCTACCCCGAGCCCGAAGCAGTCGAGCAGGTACAGATCGACGATGCCGATCTGCGCATCGACGTCTATCGGTCATCCGGCAAGGGCGGCCAGGGCGTGAACACCACCGACTCTGCGGTGCGCATCACCCACCTGCCCACCGGCATCGTGGTCACCTGCCAGAACGAGCGTTCGCAGTTGCAGAACAAGGCGCGGGCCATGCAGGTGCTGGCGGCTCGGCTGCAGGTGCTGGCTGAGGAGCAGGCGTCGGCCGACGCCTCGGCGGACCGGGCCAGCCAGATCCGTACCGTCGACCGCAGTGAGCGCATCCGGACCTACAATTTCCCGGAGAACCGGATCGCCGACCACCGGATCAACTTCAAGGCTCATAACCTCGACCAGGTGCTCGACGGCGACCTTGATCCGCTGCTGGACGCGCTGGTCGCCGCCGACAAGCAAGCCCGGCTGCAACAGGCATGAACCACCCCGTGCGCGCCGCGATCGCTCAGGCCGCCGACACATTGGCGCGGGCCGGAATCGACTCCGCGCGAACCGATGCCGAACTTCTGGCCGCGCATGTGGCCGGCACCGAACGCGGCCGACTGGCCCTCCTGGAGTCTCCCGAGGCGGGCTTTTTCGCCCGCCTCGACGCGGCTGTCACGGCCCGTGCGAAGCGGATCCCGCTTCAGCACATCACCGGTCGCGCGGCTTTCGGCCCGGCGCAACT
>JBAXUD010000673.1:0-1564 GCA_037129875.1 Mycobacteriaceae bacterium | reverse complement strand
GGGAGACCATGGACCGGGCCATGGCCGCGGGATTCGATTTCGTCGCGATGGGACGGGCGCTGCTGGCCGAGCCGGACCTGATCAATCGGATGCAGGCCGACGGAGACGCCCGCACGGTGCGCTCGATATGCGACCACTGCAACAAGTGCATGCCGACGATCTACTCGCGGACGCACTGCGTGCTCACCGGCGGTCCGGCCTGAAAGACGCGGACCCGCCGGCGTGGTGGGGGCGGCGTGCGATCAGACCAGCACCACCCCGACCTCGTAACGCCCGCCACGCCGCGCCATTGCGACGGCGGCAACTGTGACGGGTGTCACACTCCCCCATCCGTCGGGTCCACGGGACCGAATGGCAGGCGTGCCCCCCATTTGGGTTCGGCCGATTGTCGGAGAGAAATTAGGAGAACATGACTGTCCATCGCTCAGCTCTAGTCGCCGTGACTTTGGCGGCAGCTACCGCCCTGACACTGTCGTCCTGCTCGACGGAGACGAAAGAAAAGGCCGATTCAACAGCCTCGTCGATCAAGAGCACAGCCTCATCGGTGATGTCGTCAGCCACGTCGACGCCCGCGAGCGCTGCACCGGCGACCCTGGTCGGCGCGGGCTGCGCCGGCTACGCGGAGAAGGTGCCCACCGGGCCCGGCTCGGTGGAGGGTCTGGCCAAGGACCCGGTCGCCACGGCCGCCGGCAACAGCCCGGTGCTGACCACGCTAGCCAGCGCCCTGTCTGGCAAGCTGAACCCGGACGTCAACCTGGTGGAGACCCTCAACAACGGTGAGTTCACCGTGTTCGCCCCGACCGACGAGGCGTTCGCCAAGTTGGAACCGGCCACCATCGACAAGCTGAAGACCGATTCCAAACTACTGACGTCGATCTTGACCTACCACGTGGTCTCCGGTCAGGCCGCTCCGTCCGCCGTCGTCGGCGAGCACAAGACGGTCCAGGGAGAGTCCCTGAAGGTCACCGGCTCCGGCGACTCGCTGAAGGTCAACGATGCGGGCGTGGTCTGCGGCGGAATCAAGACCGCCAACGCCACCCTGTACCTCATCGACACCGTGCTGCTGCCGCCCGCGGCACCGGCCACCACCCCCACGCCGTAGCGGCAGGCGGGGGACGCGGACCAAGGCTCGGCGTCCCCCGCCGCCGAGTGGCGCACTTAGCCTCGATCCACCGATGGCTTCGGGCATGTGGGCCTGACTGATCGGCAGTTTGATTATCGGGTTGTGAGCAGCGGGTAGCGGCTGGTCTGCCCAGCTTTTCCTGTGTGTTCGGGTCGGGCCTGGTCGGCGGGTGGTCAGGGTCGAAGCGAAGGCGGTGTAGCTGACCTCGGCGACCTCGGCATCAGAAATCCATGCCCGGGTGTCGGAATCGCGCACCGCGCCAGGGCCAGCCATCAGGTCAGAGCCGGGCGACGACGCAGCGAGCCGCCTAGGAGCCCGGCCATCGCCTAGAGTGGCGCCCGATGAATGCGCCCGTTCTCACCGTGCGGTACAACGGCCCGCCCCGTACCTTCGCCGCCGGCAATGACGTCGTCGTCGGTCGCGACCTGCGGGCCGACGTCC
>JBAXUD010000672.1:0-1572 GCA_037129875.1 Mycobacteriaceae bacterium | reverse complement strand
CCCTCTGTGTCAACCTTTGCTGAGACAGTCGTGATCGTCTAATCCGTTGTTTTCAGAGGGCGTGGAAGAGGTTTGTTTCATGTTGATGAACGCCGATGTTTCGCAGGCCGGGCATGCTGTCGTCATGGCAGATATCCCTGATCCTGAGGTTGCTCCTCGTGCGCAGGCCCGTACGTTTGCTCCGTCCTACAAGGCTCGGATTCTCGCCGAGTTGGAGGCGTTGCCGAAGGCCGAGCGGGCGGGGTTCTTGCGCCGGGAAGGGCTGTATTCCACGTTGATCCGCAGGTGGCTGGCGCAGGCTGCTCGAGCAGGTGATGAAGGTCTCGTCGACCGTCGTCCTGGGCCCCTTGCCGGCGACCCGACGGTGAAGGAGATCGCGCGGTTGAAGGCGCAGGTCACGAGGTTGCAGGACGACTTGGCGAACAGCCGGAGGATCAATGACGTTCAGGCAAAACTCTTCGCACTCTTGGGCGAACTGTCCAAGAGTGCGGTCCGTCAGGACGGAGCGAGCAGTTGATGGACGTCGCGATCGAGGAACTGGTCACGCAGGCAGGCGTGTCGCGGGCTCGTGCCTGCGCGCTCGTCGGACGGTCCCGCGCGTCGCACTACCGGGCCAAGAACCCGCCGCCGCCACCGGCGCCGGCCAGCGTGCCCAAGCCGCAGCCACGGGCGCTACGCGAGGATGAGAGGGCCGCAGTCCTAGGCGCCTTACACAGTGACCGGTTCATTGATTCCGCGCCTGCTGAGGTGTACGCGACCTTGCTCGACGAGGGCATCTATCTCGCATCGGTCTCCACGATGTATCGACTACTCCACTCCGTGGGCCAGGTCCGGGAACGGCGCACCCACTCGGTCCACCCGGCATCGGTCAAGCCCGAGCTCGTCGCCCACGGACCGAACCGCGTGTGGAGTTGGGATATTACCAAGCTGCATGGCCCGGCGAAGTGGACGTACTTCTATCTCTACGTAATCCTCGACATTTACTCGCGCTACGTCGTCGGCTGGATGCTCGCCCCGAATGAGCGGGCGACCCTGGCACAGCTGCTCATCGACGACACGGTGACCAAGCACTCCATCGATCCGGACCAGCTCACCTTGCACGCCGACCGGGGCTCGTCGATGGCATCCAAGCCGGTCGCGTTCCTGCTGGCCGACCTCGGCGTCACCAAGAGCCACTCCCGCCCACACGTGCCGAACGACAATCCGTTCTCCGAATCACAGTTCAAGACGATGAAGTACCGGCCCGACTTCCCCAAGTCGTTCGACACCATCGAGCAAGGAAGGGAGTTCTGCCAACACTTTTTCGCCTGGTACAACATGGATCACCGTCACTCCGGGATCGGTTGGCATACCCCAGCCAGCGTCCACTACGGCACCGCAGAAGAAGTCCGCCAGCAACGGGCCGTGACCTTGGACGCAGCCTTCCAATCGCACCCCGAACGATTCGTGTCCAAGCCACCCACCCCGCCGCCACTACCCACCACGACGTGGATCAACAAACCCGAAGAGGAGACCGCCACGAATACCTGAAACTCACCCCCGAACTGTCTCAGCAGGGTTGACAACTTCCGG
>JBAXUD010000671.1:0-1574 GCA_037129875.1 Mycobacteriaceae bacterium | reverse complement strand
CTCGACGAGGCGCTCCGTCAGGCCGGTTCCGTCTCCGACGACGAGCCCGAGCCCGAGCCCGATCCGCCCGGCGATGGCGGACAGCCCGCTGATGATGCGGCGGAAAGCCTTGGGCGCCAGCAGAATCCGTCGGCGGCGCCGCGACCGGCGGCTCCGCCGGCGGCGACGTTCCGCACCCGGGCGCTGACGGTCCCCGGCGTAGGCGAGGGCGCTTCGGGCCGCCGGTCGGCAGCCCGCAACGCAGTCGGCGCCGTGGTTCGACCGAGTGTGGCACCCGAGCAGGGCCACGGCGTGCATCTGTTCGGCACGCTGCTCAATGCCGCCCAACGCCAGACCGGGCGCGGACCGCTGCGCCCGCAGGCCGGCGACATCCGCCGCGCAATCCGGGTGGGCCGGGAGGGCAACCTGGTGATCTTCGTCGTCGACGCCTCCGGGTCGATGGCCGCCCGCGACCGGATGGCCGCGGTCGGCGGCGCGGCGTTGTCGCTGTTGCGCGACGCCTACCAGCGCCGCGACAAGGTGGCCGTCATCACCTTCCGTGCCGACGGTGCCCGGTTGGTGCTGCCGCCGACCAACTCTGCCTACGCCGCCGCGCGCCGGCTCACCCGGTTCGACACCGGGGGTGTCACCCCGTTGGCCGAAGGTCTGCTGGCCGCCCGCGACGTGGTGGTCCGCGAACGCGCCCGGGACCGCTCGCGGCGCCCCCTGGTCGTGGTGCTGACCGACGGCCGGGCCACCGGCGGCCCGGATCCGTTGCGGCGCAGCCACATCGCGGCGGCGCGGCTGACCGCCGAGGCTCCGGCCGCGGTGGTGGTGGACTGCGAAACGTCCTATGTCAGGCTGGGCCTGGCCGCTGACCTGGCCGTCCACCTGCGCGCGCCGGTGCTGCGGCTGGAACAGTTACGCGCGGATGTTCTGGCGCAGGCCGTGCGCCGGGCGGCCTGACCACCGAGGAGACCGCGATGCCACAGGGCCGACCTGCCGTGGTCCCCGACGACGGCCTGACCACCCGGGCCCGGCGCGGCGCACCGGTTCTGGCCGTGCACACCGGGGCGGGAAAAGGGAAATCGACCGCTGCGTTCGGGATGGCGTTGCGGGCGTGGAACGCCGGGTTGAGCGTGGCGGTGTTCCAGTTCGTCAAGAGTGCCAAGTGGAAGATCGGCGAGGAGAACGCATTTCGCGAACTCGGCCGGCTGCACGCCGAGCAGGGGATCGGCGCGGCGGTGGAATGGCACAAGATGGGTGCCGGCTGGTCGTGGAGTCGTAAACCCGGGTCCGACGATGACCACGCCGCCACCGCTGCGCAGGGATGGAGCGAAATCGCCGCCAGGATCGCCGCGCAACGGCACACCTTCTATGTGCTCGACGAGTTCACCTATCCCCTGAAATGGGGTTGGGTCGACGTCGATGAAGTAGTGGAGACGCTGCGCACCCGCCCCGGAACCCAGCACGTGGTGATCACCGGCCGCGACGCACCGCAACGCCTGATCGACGCCGCCGACCTGGTGACCGAGATGGTGTGCGTCAAACACCCCATGGAGGCCGGCCGTAAGGGCCAGCGGGGGATCGAGTGG
>JBAXUD010000670.1:0-1584 GCA_037129875.1 Mycobacteriaceae bacterium | reverse complement strand
GAGGACGAGGCCGACGCCGTGCAGTTCTTCCTCGGCGACCCGCAGGGCTGGAAGAAGCCGCCGCCGCGGTCCGACGCCGAGTTGCTTCGGCGCTCACCCATCCCGATATATGTGCACGCCCCGTACCTGATCAACGTCGCTTCGGCCAACAACAAGATCCGCATCCCGAGCCGCAAGATCCTGCAGGACACCTGCGACGCGGCGGCCGAGGTCAACGCGACTGCGGTGATCGTGCACGGCGGTCACGCCGACGACAAGGACGTCGACGCCGGGATCGAGCGCTGGGAGAAGGCGCTCAAGGCGCTCAAGACCGACGTTCCGGTCTACCTGGAGAACACCGCCGGCGGTAACCATGCGATGGCCCGCCACTTCGACACCATCGCGCGGCTGTGGGAGCGCATCGGCGACATGGGAATCGGGTTCTGCCTGGACACCTGCCACGCCTGGGCGGCGGGGGAGAACCTGATCGACGCCGTCGATCGCATCAAGGCCATCACCGGCCGCATCGACCTGGTGCACTGCAACGACTCGCGGGATGCCGCCGGCTCGGGTGCTGACCGGCACGCCAACTTCGGCACCGGGCAGATCGACCCGCAACTGCTGTTGGCCGTGGTCAAGGCAGCCGGGGCTCCGGTGATCTGCGAGACGGCCGACGAGGGCCGGCGCGCAGACATCGCCTTCCTGCGCGAGCACCTCAGCTGAGAGAATCGGTCTGCTTCACACCCTTGTCTGAGAAGATCGACCTGCGCTAATACGTCCGCTAAGAGGAATCGACACAGCGACACGTCGGAAAAACGGGACCAGCGACCGCTGTTGACCTGCTGATTTACCTGCCATTAGGGCCTTTTGGCATCTTTCCCAAAAAATTTCTCACAATTCTTTAGCTAAGTCTCAGGTCTGTGTTACGTTCCTCTAGCCAGCCTGAGGTCAGGACTGGTCACAGAAACGATCATTAGGGGATCTCATGGCGCAACACCGTAAGACACACACGAAGGGTTCGGGGAAGTCCCCGCTGGTCAGCATCGGCACCGCCGGTGCCGCACTGGTCGGTGCCGGCTTCCTGCTGGCCGCTCCCCCCGGAGCCGCCGGACCGGTTACCACCGCGATCCAGCTGGCTTCCATTGACTCCCCGATGCCCCTGGCTCCGGCCAACGGCACCGCATGGTGGCTCGACATCTTCGGCCCGAAGGCAGCGGCTCCCGCGGCTGTGGCCCCGAACGCCCTCATCAAGGCGTCTGCCCAGGCGGCGTCCTGCGGCCTGATCTGCAACGGCGCTGACGGCACCGCGGCGGACCCGGACGGCCAGAACGGCGGTCTGCTGTGGGGCAACGGCGGCAACGGCTTTAACGCCACGACGCCCGGCGCCAACGGCGGCAACGGCGGCAACGGCGGCCTCTGGTGGGGTAACGGCGGCAACGGCGGCAACGGCGCGACCGGCGGCCTCGGCGCGCTGGGCGCCTACGGCGCTCCGGGCGTCGTCGGCGGCCAGGGTTCGCAGGGTGCGAACGCCAGCGGCTACGGCTCTACTGGCTCTGACGGCACCGGCTTCGGCGCCCCCGGCTCAGCCGGCCTGACCGGTGCTCC
>JBAXUD010000067.1:0-11522 GCA_037129875.1 Mycobacteriaceae bacterium | reverse complement strand
ATCAGATCTGTCGCGCCGCGACGGCGTGCAACAGGGATTCGATTGCCGCAACACGCTTTTCCGGTTCCGGACCCTGAGAGTGGTACTCGATCTCGAGATGGCCGGCGAAGATCTTGCTGGTGTAGATCTCGATACCGGCGCCGACGGCGAAGTAGATCTCGCCATGGCTGCCGACCAGGTTCAGGTCCGGCGGTGTCGGCAAGGGCGGCACGATGCCGTTGTCGGTGAACATGACCACATCGGGCAGGCCGGGCGGATTGCCGACATACTGCGGGCTGAAGTGCAGGAACGACTGCTGGATCACGCCGTCGGCGATGTCCTTCTTGAACGTGTCGTTGATGTCGCGGGCCAGGTCGACGATGTCGGTGTCCCGGCGGATCTCGGCGAGATATGTCGCGATCCCAACCGGATTGGTGCATTCGGTCGCCGACACCGGGGGTGAGAGCAGGTACCGCAGATCCACCGGGTACACGTAGGGCACCGGGATCTTCGGCGTTCCGCGCACCTGCCATTCAGCCGTCAGGATGACCGCCGACAGCAGACTGTTCAAACCGAGCTTGTTAGCCCGGCAGAATTCCACGATCCGCTCGCTCTCCTCGGTTCCCAGGATGCAGGAGACCATCGGGATAAGCTGCGGCACAACAGGATTGGATTCAGCGGCGGTACGACGCGAGGGCGGCAGGTCGTATACGAACATCGCGCCCAGCATGCGTTCGAGCCCCGAACGGTCCTTGCGCTCGACGTTGCGGTCGGCGAGCACTTTCTCCATCGGATCCGGCGCGGGATGCACCGTCACCGGGCGCGGGTTGCCGGTCGTCACCAGCTCGGTGTAGTTGGCGAACAACTCCTCGATGAGGCTGAACTGGTGGTGGCCGTCGGCCAGGCTGTGGTGGATGTAGAACGTCGGCTGGGCCTGACCGTTCTTGACGACCACCCGAAGGTGCACCAGCGCAGCGGTCTGGTCGAACAGCGGCGCCGGCGGCTGCGCGTCCGGGCCGTCGAGTTCGATCACCTCGATACCCGGGTGCAGCAGATCGTCGAGGACGATCTCCCAGCGTCCGTCGGGATCCTTCTCGATGTGGCCGGCCAGGACGGGATGGGCCTGCAGCAGCAGATCGAAGGCATCCGACATGGCGTCGATGTCCAGCGGTCCTTCGACGTGGGCGGCCAGACCGAGGAAGTTCTGCGTTTCGGCGAACATCTCCTCGCTGCGGGCGAGCTTGCGGATCGCCGATGACGGAAACACGGCTCGTTACTCCCCCCCGGCGATCAGTCACGCCTGCTGGCCTTTCGATATCCGAGCGTCAACGGGACGGCGATGACGGCGGCTATTCCCGCGGACCATAGCAGTGTGCCCAGCACCGGCTTGGCGACGGGCCCACCCATCGAGAGCCCGCGCATCGCCTCGACGACATAGCTGCACGGCTGGTGCGCGGCGAAGGGCTGCAACCATTTCGGGAACTGATCCAGCGGCACGAAACCGGTGCTGAAGAAGAACATCACCGCGGCGATGACCTCGGTGGCCTGCGGCACCAGCGCGTTCTGCGCGTACAGGGCGATGGTCATCACCACCGCGGAGAAGGCCATTCCGAAGACCGCGGGCATGAACAGCCAGGCCACCGCCTGGCCGAAGCCCTGCGTGAAGCGAAAACCCAACAGCAGACCGACGCACATGACGAACGTCGTGATCACCACGATGCGGACGCCTTCGGCGAGTAGCCGCGACAGCAGACCCGACGCCCGGTGCGACGGGACGACCCAGAACCGGGACAACAGGCCGTCGTCGCGCTCCCGCATGACGCCGACGGCCACGATGATGGCGCCGGAGGTGGCTCCGATCAGCGACACCAGCGGAACGCTGCCGTACAGCGCGCTGTGACCCGTGACCCGTTTCACGCCGTCCCCCAGCACGACGTTGAGCGCCACCAGGAAGAAGGCCGGGAACAACAGCGACTGCGCGACGGTGGCGGCGTCACCGCTCCAGCGCCGCAGGATCCGGGCGGTGAGCAGCGATGTTTCACTGACCAGACTCATGGCTGCCTCGCCACCCGGGCGTGCAGCCAGGTGAAGAGCACGAACGTCGCCCCCACCCAGGCCAGCGCCGGGCCGATGACCGACCAGGTGACCGGAGGTGCCGCCGGGGTCGTGTCACCGGCCAGCGCGCGTAGTGCGTTGAGGTACTGCGACAGCGGTTGGTCGCGGACGAACGGCTGGATCCAGTGCGGGAACCGTTCGGCCGGCTGCAGGCCCACCGAGGCGAGCCCGAGGGTCACCTGGGGCACCAGCAGCAGCGGGGCGGTCGCCTCCGGATTTTTGGTGGCTGCGCCGATCAGGTCGCCCATCAGCGCCAGCGCAGCCCCGATCAGCAGCGCCAGCACGACGAACCCGGCGGTATGCCACAGGCCGCCATGGAAGCGGAACCCGATGATGTGCCCGCACACCAGCGAGACGATCAGCGCGATCACACAGCGGTACATGCTGGCTGCCATCCGGGCGGCCAGCGGGGTCAACCGGGCCATCGGCATGGCGCGGAACCGCCGGTTGATGCCGGCCAGTGCATCCATCGCCGACCGGAAGGCAGCGGAGACGGCGGCGAAGAAGATGGCCTGGAGCACGATCAGCGGGGTGAGGTACTGCGCGTAGCTGCTCATCGGCTGCACGGCGCCGAGGATGTTCTTCAGCGGCAGGTAGAAGCCGACGGTGAAGACGATGGAGCCGATGATCTGGGTGGCCAGTTCGCCGTTGGCCAGGGTCGGCAGGATCATCCGGGTGGTCAGCGTCCACCACTGCTGGGGCGTCGACGGGGCCGGCCGAACCGACAACGGGACGGCGCTCACCGTCATGTGACTGCTCCGACGTCCGCCGGTGCGGCCTCCTGGCCGGTCAGTTGGAGGAACACCTCGTCCAGCGAGGGCCGACGCAGAGCGATGTCCTGCAACTCGATATCGGCGGCGCTGATCAGGTTGAGGGCAGCGATCAACGTGTTGGCGCCGTCCGGGGCCGGCATCGCGACGCGGTCTGAGGAGTCGGTCAACGCGGCCCGGTGCTCCGCGGGCAGCAACGCGCCCAGCGCGGCGGCCACCGCCGGAACGTCGTTCATGTCGCGCGGGACGATTTCGCAGTAGGCGCCGCCGGTGCGCTCCTTGAGGGCGTCCGCAGTGCCCTCGGCGATGATCGTCCCCTGGTCGATGACGATGATGCGGTCGGACAGCGAGTCCGCTTCCTCCAGGTACTGGGTCGTCAGCAGAGTGGCGATCCCCTCTGCCTTGAAGTCCGACACCAGCTCCCAGATGGCCAGCCGGCTGCGTGGATCCAGGCCGGTGGTCGGCTCGTCGAGGAACACCACCTCCGGGCGCACCACCAGCCCGCAGGCGATGTCGATCCGGCGGCGCATGCCGCCGGAGTAGTGCTTGACGCTGCGATCGGCGGCACCGGCGAGGTCGAAGCGCTCCAGCAGTTCAGCGGCCCGGGACTTGGCTTCGCCCTTCTTCAGCCCCTGCAGGCGTCCGAACATCACCAGGTTCTGCCGGCCGGTGAGCATGTCGTCGAGGGCCACCTGCTGACCGGTGAGCATGATCGACCGCCGTACGCCACCGGGATCGGTGCGCACGTTATGCCCGGCGACGACAGCGGTCCCGGAGTCGGGAGTCGCCAGGGTCGACAGGATGTCGACCGTGGTCGTCTTGCCGGCGCCGTTGGGTCCGAGCAGGCCGAGGACCTCGCCGCGACCGACCTCGAAGCTGATTCCGCGCAGCGCCTCGACCGACCCGAAGGACTTCCTGAGGTCGTCGACGACGACGGCTTTGTCAAAGCTGGGCATGGTTGTCCCCGTCCTTTTCTATGCCGTGTCGATGTCTATGCCGTATCGATCGACGACAGGTCCACAAGCGCCAATTCGTCGTCGGCAGAATCGATCTCGGTCTCGATGAGAGCTTCACTGGTCAGTTCGAGCAGCGCCGCGCAGTAGTGCTGCGACAGCGACTCGACGTCGGTCCGGCCGAGACGACGCGTGTCGTACCACCAGTCGATGTGAATGGTGCCCGCGTGGCGGTACACCCGCAGCTCGATGGCGTGACCCAGACCCGGCACCGCCTCCCGCACCGGCAGGGCCAGGTCTGAGTCGAACCGGATCGGCTCGTCCTCGGCCTGCCCGGCCGGAAGCTCCGGGATGGTGCCCAGGTGGGAGAAGAAGATGTCGGCCGGCCGGATGGCGCCCAGCAGCCGCGCGGTCGGCGCGTAGAGGTAGCGGAGCAGGCCGTACCCGATTCCGTAGTGCGGCACGGACTTCACCGTGGCCGCGATCTCGTCGAGCAGTTCGCGGGCGCTGGCCTCCCGGGGGGTGGCCGCCGGGATGACGATCGGATAGATCGTGGTGAACCATCCGACGGTTCGGCTTACGTCGACGTCGGGCCGCAGCACCGAACGGCCCTGACCCCCGAGTTCCACGGCCACCGCGCCGTCGCCGACGGTCGCGGCCACCGCACGGCCGAGGGCGGCGAGCAGGATGTCGTCGAGCGGGACGCGCAGGCGACGCCGGGCGTCGTCGACCTCGCCGGTCTGCTCGGGTGTAAGCGCCGAGGAGAGCCGGGCCAGGTCCTGTGCATCCGGCGGTTCCGGCGCCGGCGCGGCCACGCTGACGGTGGACCGCCTGACGACGCCGAGCCAGTGGTCCCGGCTTTCCAGGACCGCCGGATGCATGGCCAGGCCGGCGCACCGGTGCAGCCATTCGCGCCAGGTGGTGCTCACCGGCTCGAGCACGATCGGGTTACCCGCCAGCCGCTGACCGAAGGCGGTGAAGACGTCGGTGAGCAGGATGTCGCGGGACAGGTGGTCCCCGGCGATCCCGTGCAGGCTCAGGACCAGGTAAGACCGCTGCGCCGCACTGACGTACGTGGCGTTCAGCGGCTTGCCCAGCAGGTGGTGTTCGCGCATCTGGTCAGCCAGCACAGCCATCACCGCGTCGCGCTCCGCCTGGCTGCCTGCCTCGATGCCTTCGGGCAGCGCGTGAGTGGCCAGCGCGGTGAACTCCTCGGGCTCACCGAGGCGCTGATCCCAGGTTCCGGCGTGGTCGACGAGCCGAAGCCGCAGCGCGTCATGGTGGTTTGCGACTGCGGTCAGCACGGCCCGGATGTCGTCGGGGCTGACGTCCGGGCGCAGCTGCAACACCAGCGGAACCCGCCAGCTGCCGGCATCACGAAGACCGTGTTCCAGGAAGTACGCGACGTTCGGCGGCACCGGCGGGTGCGCGCTGTCATCCCGCGTCCGCCGCGCCAGGCTGCCCTCGGCGTAGCGGGCGGTGACCGCCCTGGCCAGCGAGGCAGGCGTCTGGTTCTCGTAGAGGTCCTGCGGCGTGAGGTCCAGGCCTTCCTTGGCCGCGGCCATCGCGACGCTGATCGCGACCAGCGAGTCGCCGCCGACTTCGAAGAAATTGGCGCTGCGGTCGATTCCGGAGATGCCGAGGCATTGGGACCAGATGCGCTGCAGCGTGGCTTCCATCGCCGACGCGCTGCTGGTCGCCGGAGCCGCCCCGCCGTCCTCGGCAGACGATCCCGCGGCGACCCCGGTGGCGCCGGCCCCGAACCCGCTGTTCGGGTTGTGCTCGATCCAATACCGTTGCCGCTTAAAGGGATAACCGGGCAGCGAGATCAGGCTGGGCTGGACACCGATGCGCGGAGTCCAGTCGACATCGACTCCGGCCGCCCAGAGTTGGCCGAGGGCGAGCAGGAACGTGTCCTGATCGCTGCGGTTCTGCGCCTGGTGCCGCATGAGCCTGACGGCGCGGTGGCCGGCCGACCAGTCGGGGTGGCGCATGGCCGAGGCGGTGAGACTTCCGCCGGGGCCCACTTCGACGACGACCCGCGCGGGGTCGGCGAGCAGCGCGTCGAGTTCGTCGGAGAACCGGACGGTCTCGCGGATCTGGCGCGCCCAGGTCGACGGGTCGGTTGCCTCCCCAGGCGTCATCCAGGTGCCGGTGACGTTGGACAGCAGGGGAATCTTGGGCTCACGCAGATCCAGCCGGGACAGGAACGCGGTGAACTCCGGGATCACCGGGCTCATCAACCGGGAGTGGAAGGCGTGCGCGGTCCGGACCCGCCGGGCCACGATGCCGCTCTCGGCGAGCCGGGCCTGGAAGTCGCGGATGGCTTCTTCGGAACCGGCGACCACGCAGCTGCCCGGATCGTTGATCGCAGCCAGATCGACGTCCGGCGTCAGGTGTTCGGCGATGGCCACCGGGCCGAGCGCGACCGCGACCATCACGCCGCGCGCGGAGGCGTGCATCAACCGGGCCCGCATCGATACTGCTTTGACCGCGGTCGGCAGATCGAAAACGCCCGCCAGCGTTCCAGCGACCCACTCGCCGATGCTGTGGCCGGCCAGCGCCGCCGGGCGCACACCGTAGGACTCGGCCAGTTTCGCCAGTGCGTACTCCACGGCGAACAGTGCCGGTTGGGCCCGATCGGTGCGCTCGAGGTTGCGTCCGGTGCCGTTGAACACCTCGGCGCGCAGGTCGAATCCCATCTCGGCGCTGAAGGCGGCCGCGCATGCGTCGAAGTGCTCGCGGAACACCTCTTCGCATTCGTGCAGACCGCGGGCCATGCCGATGTGCTGGGCGCCCTGGCCGGGAAAGACGAAAACCACGCGGTCATCGCCGCGGGCGCCGGGCGGCAGCGCAGGCGCCTGGCCGACGAAGACGTTGTCGTGCTCGGCGGCACTCAGCACCGATGCGGCGTGTTCCTGGTCGTTGACCACCGCCGCCATCCGGATCGGCTCCCGGCGGCGCCGGGACAGGGTGTAGGCGGCGTCGGGCATGCTGACCTCGTCGGCTCCGGACAGCTCCGCCGCCAGGGCACTGCGTGCTCCGTCCAGAGCCTCGGCGGTGCGGGCCGACAACAGCAGCACCTGCGGGCCCGGGTCCGCCTCCGAGGTGGCCAGGGTCGGCCCCTCCTCGAGGACGATGTGGGCGTTGGTTCCGCCGACACCGAAAGAGCTGACCCCGGCTCGCAACGCGCCGTTCCACTCCCACGGGCCGTCCTCGCCACGGATCCGGAACGGTCCGCGGTCGAGGTGCAGTTCGGGATTGGGGCTGGAGAAGTGCAGCGTGGCCGGGATCGCCCGGTGCTTCAGGCACAGGATCGTCTTGATCAGGCCGGCCATCCCCGCCGCGGTCTCGAGGTGGCCGATGTTGGACTTGACCGATCCCAGGTAGCACGGCCCGGGCCGGTCCTCCTCGGAGATCGCGAAGGCCTGCCGCAGGCCTTCGATCTCGATGGGATCGCCCAGTGGCGTGCCGGTTCCGTGCGTTTCGACGTAACTCACCGTGGCGGCGTCCACCTCGGCCACGGCATGCGCCTCGGCGATGACCTCGGCCTGGCCCGCGGCGTTGGGGGCCGCGTAGTTCATCTTCGTCGCGCCGTCGTTGTTCAGCGCCGAGCCCCGGATGACGGCGTGAATACTGTCGCCGTCGTCGAGGGCGTCCTGCAGCGGCTTGAGCACGACCACACCGACGCCACTGCCGAAAACCGTTCCGTCCGAACGGATGTCGAAGGGACGGCAGTGACCGGTCGGTGACACCATCGACCCGGCTTCATACCAGTAGCCGACTTGGTGGGGAACCCGGATGGAGGCGCCGCCGGCCAGCGCCATCTCGCATTCACCGTTCAAAATGCTCTGGCACGCGAGGTGGACGGCGACCAGCGACGACGAGCATGCGGTCTGGACCGACAGCGCCGGTCCGCGCAGGTTCAGCTGATGGGCCACCCGGGTGGCCAGGTGATCCTTGTCGTTGCTCAGCGACATGTTGACCATTTCGAAGCTGGCGCCTTGGCCGATCACCATGCTCGGGTCGTAATGCGACATCACGTTGTAGAGCAGATATCCGCTGGTGGAGCTGGTGCCGAACACCCCGACCGTCTTGTCGCCGGTGGCCGGGTCGTAGCCGGCGTCCTCCAGGGCGTGCCAGGCCGCCTGCAGGAACAGCCGGTGCTGGGGGTCGAGCATGCGCGCGGCCTGCGGGGTGAACCCGAAGAAGTCGGCGTCGAACTCCTCGATGCCGGGCAGCAGCGCCGCCCGCCGCACATAGGAGCGGTTGGCCAGCGCCTTGTCCCCCACGCCGGCGTCGATCAGGTCGTCTTCGGACAGGTCCACGATGGACTCGACTCCGCCGCGCAGGTTGCGCCAGAACTCCGACACCGATGCCGCGCCGGGGAATCGGCCGGCCATGCCGACGACCGCAATGGCGTTGGGCGGCGTTGGGGTTGACGAGTAGCCAGTAGTGGGGCTCACGGTCGTTGTCTAACCTTTCGGCGTGCTGCAGCCTGTTGGCGGGCGGCGGCACGTTGTTGTGCACGGTCCCGAACGGCGTTGGGGCGTTCGGTGGTGGCGGCCTCGGCGAGACCGAGTTGGCGGATCAGATCCACGGCGAGATCGGCCAGGGTGGCGCCTTGCAGGATAAGGGCCACCGGTGGCTCGACGCCGAAGTCGGCCCGGACGGTGTTTCGCATCCGGATCGCCATCAACGAGTCCATTCCCAGCTCGGTCAGCGGCTGGTCGGTCTCGATGGCACCGTCGGCCGAGAACCCCATCACCGCCGAGATCCGCCTGCGCAGGCGTGCCGTGACGACCCTGTCGGCCTCGCCCGCGTCCATGTCCCGCAGCGCGTCGGGCCCGGCCCAGTCGTCGTCGGCGTCGGTGATATCGACCTCGCCGGCCAGGTTGGAAAAGTAACCGAGCTCACGGATCTCGGGGAAGGCGTCGACCGCCCGATCGAGCCGCAGCCGGGCCACACCGACCTTGGTGAGGTTGCCGGCCAGCACGGCCTCAAGAGCCTCCAGACCCTCGGCGGGAGACATCGGGTCGAGCACACTGAAGCTCAGGGCACTGGCCAGCCCCACGTCGGCCCACTGTCCCCAGTTGATGGCGGTGGCCGGCAATCCGGCCGCACGGCGCCACTCGACCAAGGCGTCCAGCCAGGCATTGGCCGATGCGTAGGACAACTGCCCGGGCGAGCCGAGCAGCGACGCCATCGATGAGAAGCCGGTCCACCAGTCGAGTTGCCGATCGGCCCCTTTCTCGTCCAGGGCCTCGTGCAACCGCAGGGCGCCGGCGGCTTTGGGCGCCCAGATCGCCTCGAGGCTGTCCTCGGTGAGTCCGGCCACCAACTGGTCCTCTAGCACCGCCGCGGAGTGAATCACGCCCCGCAACCCTCGGCCGGTCTGTTCGGCGCTCGACACCAGCCGCTCTGCGACCCCGGCCTCGGCGATGTCGCCGAGCTCGACGACGATCTCGGCTCGACCGCCGAGGTCGTCCAGCATCTGCTGTGCTGCCTCCGACGGCGTGCTGCGCCCGTTGAGGACCACCCGCGCCGCGCCCTCCTCCACCAGCCAGGCCGCCACCTTCAGACCGATACCGCCGAGTCCACCCGTGACGATGTAGGAGCCGTCGGCGCGGACGACCGCGCCGGGGCCGCGTTCGGGCTCGGCTGCGCGATTGAGACGTTCCACAAAACGGCGGCTGCCGCGCCAGGCCACCACGTCGTCGGCACTCGGCGCAGACAGTTCGCGCACCAGGGACCTCGCCGAGGTGTCCTGCGGGTCGAGGTCGAGCAGCGTCGTGCGCAGCGCCGGGTGCTCGTAGGCGAGCACGCGGACCAGGCCACGCAGGCTGCCGATCGCCGGGTTGCCCGACTCCGGGATGTCCGCGCCGCTGTCCACCGCCAGCCCGCCGCGGGTGACCAGCCACAGCCGTGGTGGCTTGCCGTGCCAGCCGCCGGTGATCGTCCGCGCCGCTGCTGCCAGCGACCAGATCAGCTCACGGGCGTGGGCCAGCCCGGCCTGCAGGTCACCGCCGTCCGGGCGATCGGCGGCCAGGAAGACCACACCGGCCGGCGGCATCGCGGGGTCGCCGGCGAAATCGGCGAACGCGTTCTGCACCTCCGACTCGTCGTTGAGGTCCGCGGTGATCACCCGGCGCTTCGGCGACAGGAACCCGACCGCGAATTCCGCAGCATCGGAATCGGGACCGTCGGTCAGCACCAGCCAACTGCCCTCCGGCTGGCCGGCCACCGGAGCCGGCGTCTCCTCCCACGAGGCGCGGAAAAGCTTGCGCGACAAGGGCAGTGGCACCGTCCGGCGCTGAACCCGACGGAGGTAGACGCCGGTCACCTCAGCGGTCGGAGTGCCTGACTCATCCATCAGGATGATCTTTCCCACCGCGTCGCCACCGCCCTCGGCGATGCTGACCAGTTCGGCGCGGCACCGTGCCCGTCGGCCGACGTCGCCGAACACCCGAATGGACTCCATGGCGACCGGCAGATAGGTGACGTCGCTCGATTCCGAGAGGAGTTCAGCCGGCATCGCGGCGGCCAGGGTCTGCAACGCCGCGTCGAGCATCACCGGGTGCAGGACCGACCCGCGGTACGGGGTCGCCTCGTCGGGCAGAACGATCTCGGTGTCCGTCCAGCCATCCGGGGTGCGCACGATGCGGGTCAGCGCAGCGAATGCCTGACCGTGATACGCGCCGGTGCGGCGCAGAGCGGTGTAGAAGTCCTTGGGCGTCAGGTTGGTGCCGCCGCCTGTGTAGGCCGGCGGCGGTTCAGGCGCATCGGCTGCCGAGAGCGCGATCCGCGCAACCGCGTGGCGCTTCCAGTGCCCGGACCCCGAGCGGGAGTGGATCTCCACCCGGGCGGCGCCGTCGTCTTCGCCGAACAGCTGGGTGGTCAGCCGGGTCTGCTCATCCAAGGGCAGCATCTGTTCGACCTCGAGCCGGGTCACCTGCAGGCCCCGGGCCGGCACGCCGAGAGCCTCACAGCCCGCGGCCAGCACGATCTCGGCGAAGCCCGCCCCCGGCATGACCGGCTGGCCGTGGACCTTGTGGTCCGCCAGCCACGGATTCATCTCGGTTCCCACGTCGGATTGCCAGACATGGGCCCCACCGGCAGGCAATTCGACGTGCATCCCGAGTAGCGGGTGCGATCCGCTGAATTCCCTTCCGGCCGAGGAGGTCTGCGTCCAGTAGTGGGTGTGCAGCCAGGGGGTCGGCGGCAGATCCACCAGCAGGTCCCTGCGGTCGGCTGCCGCGCCGTCCACCGGTGGGCGCACCAGCGCCAACTGGGTGTGGAAGGTCAGCGTCTCCGGATGATCGCGATTCACCGTCCCGGACACCCGCGCGCTGCGCTTGCCCAGCGACTCGCCGATGGCATGGGTCAGCAGCGGATGCGGGCTGATCTCGATGAACGTGCTGTGGTCGGCAGCCGCCTTCTGCACCGCCCGGCTGAACCGGACCGGATTACGCAGGTTCGCAACCCAGTAGTCGGCGCCGAACATCGTTGTGCCGCCAGGGCATTCGGCCGTGTTGATCACCGGAATCCGCGGGCCGACCGGGGACAGATATTCCAGCGCGGTCCGAAGCTCGGGCAGGATCGGGTCGATGGTGGCGTGATGCGATGCCACGTCGACCTCGACGCGGCGGGCCAGCAGGCCCCGGGCATCGACCTTGGCGACCAGCTCGTCGACCTGCGCGGGCGG
>JBAXUD010000669.1:0-1603 GCA_037129875.1 Mycobacteriaceae bacterium | reverse complement strand
CCCGACCACCAGAAGTCGCCGGTCCGGTCAAACGTCGCCGTCGCATCGCCATCAACCACCACGGCCATGCCGAGACCCCAGCCGAGGCCTTCGATGCCGTTGTCCACGAGAACACCCGACGGAACGGCAGCGGTTGTCATCAGGTCGACGGTGTCCGGTTGCAAGATCTGAATGCCCCGATACGTCCCGTGGTTCCACAGCATCGTCGCGAAGCGCATGTAGTCGCCCGCGGTTGAGACAAGTCCACTGCCGCCCGGTGTCCAGTCCAGCGGTTCACTGCCCGATCGATCGACAGCCACGAGCCGGCCCTTCGAATCCTGGGTGTACATGGTGGCAAGTCCGACCTCCGCGGATTCGGTGGTGAGGAACTCGGTCGACGTCATGCCCAGCGGCGTCAGAATCCGATCCGCCACGAAATCGCCGAAGGCATCGCCGCTGGCCACTTCGACCACGCGGGCGAGCACGTCGGCGGACGAGCCATAGCGCCAGCGGGTGCCCGGCTGTTCGTAGAGGGGTGCCGCGAACACCCGATCGACGCGCTCGGCGAGGGTGCCCGCGCCCGCATAGATGTTGTTCTGAGCCCACAGCAGGTCAAGATCCGACGTGCCGCCGTTGCCGCCGATGCCCGAGGCGAACTTCAGCAGGTCGCGCACCGTCAGCGGCCGCTCAATCGGGACGGTTGGGATGGTGCCATCCGAGGCGTCCTGGCTGGTGGCGACCCGAAGATTCGCGGCGGCGGGAATGTAGTCCGACACCGCGTCGTCGAGGCCGAGGCGGCCCTCCTCGACGAGGATCATGGCGGCGACCGCGGTGATGGGCTTGGTCATCGAGGCGATGCGGAATCGCGTGTCGAGTTCCATGGGCGTGTGCGAGGCGATGTCCGCAGACCCGGCCGTCGAGGTGTGCACGATCTGGCCGTCGCGGGCGAACATCGCCACGTAGCCCGACTGAAGCCCGAGTAACGCCCCGGCGTCCAGGAACAGGTCGAGAGCGACGCGCGATAATAACGAAAGCCTGGGTGCGCCCGGGCCTGCGCTGCGCCCGTCGGCGCCCGACATGGCGGCCGGGGCGCCGTTGACCCCGGCGCCGCCGACGCCGCCCCGGCCACCCATGCCGACGATCGACAGCCCGCCGGCGTCACCGCCGTCACCACCGAGACCGCCGTCGGGCCCGCCGGCCCCACCGTCACCGCCGGGGCCCGCGAACAACCCGCCGGAACCACCCTTGCCGCCCTTCCCGCCAACCGTCGTGGCCGCGCCACCGTGGCCGCCGGCACCGAGCCATCCGGCCGACCCGCCGTTACCACCGGCCAAACCGTCGCCGCCGTTGCCGATCAGGCCGCCGATACCGCCGTTGCACGGACCGCTTGGGCAGGCTCCGCCGTGTTCCCTATACGAGTAGCCGTCACCCACCAGCAGGCCGCCGTTCGGGTTGTCGGCGGTGCCATTGCCGACGAACACGCGCAGCACACTGCCGGGTTTCCAGGCCGTAACACCCGGGAGGGATACCGCCGCGGCGGTCGGCGAGGCAGCAGCGGTGGCCGTGCGCGCAACGCCGCCCACCTCGCGCCGGGCCGCGGGCACCGCCGAAGCCTTCGCGGTCG
>JBAXUD010000668.1:0-1608 GCA_037129875.1 Mycobacteriaceae bacterium | reverse complement strand
CCCATCTCATGCGTCACCGCCACCATGGTCATGCCGTCGGCACCCAGATCGGCGATCAGCGCCAGAATGCCTTTGACCAGTTCGGGATCCAGTGCCGAGGTGGCCTCATCGAAGAACATCACCTGAGGCTCCATCGCGAGCGCCCGGGCGATCGCGACCCGCTGCTGTTGGCCACCGGACAGTGTTCCGGGCCGCGCATCGGCCTTGTGCCGCAGGCCAACTCGCTCGAGCTGGGCCAGCGCCAACTCCCGGGCGGCGTCGTTGGACAGGCCCTTGAGCTTGCGCGGGCCCAGCGTGACGTTATCCAGCACGCTCTTGTGCGGGAAGAGGTTGAAGTGCTGGAACACCATGCCGATGCGCTGGCGCAACTCGTCGGGATCGTCGGTGAGCACCGACTGGCCGTCGAGCAGGATGTCGCCCCGGTCGGGTTCGTAGAGCCGGTTGAGGCTGCGCAGCAGCGTGGACTTGCCCGACCCGGACGGTCCGATGATGGCCGCGGTGGTGCCGGCCGGTACGTCGATGTCGACACCGTTGAGCACCGAGTTCGTTCCGAAGGCAAGGTGAATATCCCTGGCGGCCAACGAGACTGGCTCCGGACGCGCCATCACACCATCTCCTGGGTTGTGGTGACGGGGTCCAGCGGCTCGTCTTCGGCCGGGCGCTTGCCGCGGCGCAGACGGTTGTCGATGTAGTTCACCAGATGCGTCAGCGGGATCGTCAGCAGCAGGTAGAACAACCCCGCGGCCACCAACGGCGACAGGTTGCCGGTCTGCGCATTGAGATCACGGCCCACCTGGAAGAGCTCCCGCTGGCTGGCCACCAGTCCCAGGAAGTACACCAGCGACGACGCCTTCAGCAGCGAGATGAACTGGTTCATCAACGCCGGCAACACCCGGCGGATGCCCTGGGGCACCACCACCAGCCGCATCGACGAGGAATAGCTGAAGCCGAGCGCGCGGGAGGCCTCCATCTGGCCGGCTTCCACGCTCTGAATCCCGGAGCGCAGGATCTCGCCGATGTAGGCCGCCGCCATCAGGCCCAGCGCGGCGATGCCCAGCGGATAGGGGTTGTTCCGGGTCAACCCGCTCACCAGGGGCCCGATACCCAGCCCGATCAACAGGATGATCACCACTTCGGGCAGGCCACGGAAGATATCGGTGTAGATGCGGGCCGGCCAGCGCAGCCACGGCGCGCGGGAGATGCCCGCCACCGCCAGACCCAGGCCCAGCAGCAAGCCGATGACACTGGCACTGATGGTCAGGATCAGGGTGTTAGGCAGACCAGTCTTCAGCAGATCGGGGATGGCCTTCTTGTACAGATCCCAGTCCAGGAACGACTCCCGCAGTTGGGTCAAAACCGGCTTGTCCGCCACCGCGGCGGCTGCGGCGGCGGGCGCAGCACTGGCGGCGATGGTCGCGAAGTCGGGCAGCTTGGGCAGCGGCGCGGCCTTGGATCCCGGCTTCCAGCCGGGCGGCAGCGCGCGGGGTACCCACTCGGAGTACAGCTTCGACCAGGTGCCGTCGGCGATGACGGCGTCCAGGCCCGCGTTGAGCGCGTTGATAAGCGGCGTGTTCTCCTTGGCCACCGCGTAGGCGGTGAAATTGTCCA
>JBAXUD010000667.1:0-1623 GCA_037129875.1 Mycobacteriaceae bacterium | reverse complement strand
GGTCGGCGATCGCCTCGCGAGCCGCGGGAGACACCTGACCGGGTGCGCTCACCAGCCACAGGAGCGTGTGGGTGTCGAGAAGGATCGCCATGGACCGGTTCTCAAACCTCGGGCCGGTTGGCACCCGGGTTTCCCTCCCATGCAGCGATTTCCGACTCGGGAAGCGGCTCGTCGAAGTCCTCACCCACCGCCAGCGCAGGAAGTTGCCCGAACATGCGCGGACGTGGTTGGACGGGTGTGAGAACTGCGACGGGCCGACCGTGGGTGGTGATGGTCACCGGCGAGCCGGTGCGCTCGACTTCGGCGAGGAGCGCGTTGAGCTGAGCCTTGGCCTCAGTGCTCGAGACGGTCTTCATCACCCCAGCTTACTCATGTGTGAACTATTCGGACTAGATTGACTAGTCAGAAAGGCGCCGGGTCCCCGAATCCATGCCGAGAATGTCGGCCAACGCGCCTTGGATCGCTCGCATGGTTTCGGGCTTGACCGCCCCGAGTCGCTGCACCAGTCGCGCCCGGGACACCGCGCGGATTCCGCGGCAGACCGCCACGCTATCGGCGTCAACCCCCTCCGCCGGTGCGATCGGCGGCCGCAATGGGGACTGGTATCGGGAACTCGACACCGGGACGACGACTACCAATTCGTCTTCGACACCGGCGAGCAACTCGTCAACGGAAACGATGACAGCGGGCCGATGCTTGCCGGGTTCGCCGGGCCGGGCCGCGCCGAGGGCGACAAGCCACAACTCCCCGCGACACGGTTCAGTCAATGCGGTCATCCGTGGCGGTGGCCCAGTCCTGGTCCTCTTCGCGGACTGCTCGGACGGCCGATTCCGCACGGGTCGCCTCCCGTTCGGCGCTGAACATCGCGTCGCGATCCGCCCGGCCGGCCAATTCCGCGAGTAGTGCTGAAATCGATATTCCGCGTTCCCGCGCCTGTGCGGCCAAGCGGTCGCGGGTCTGGACCGAAACCCGCACTGTAGTCGTTGATGTAGACATAGTTGTAGCTTAGCGCTGTGGCACCCCTCATCGAGGCCGGTCTTGTCGCAACGACGGCGTCACTGGACGCCGAAGCGCTCTACAGTGCCCGCAATCCGGCGGAATACGAACAACTCTGGGCGGATCGTCGAAGGGCCTACGAGTATTTACCGACCGAAGACGAACACTGGAAGGCTGCGCTGAATGCCCAACGGGCACTGGCGCGCGAAGGCCGGCACCGGGCCGTCGGCATGCCGGATCTGCTGACCGCAGTCCTCGCTGCGGAACACCGGCTCACTGTGGTGCACTACGACGCCGACTTCGAGACAGCCGCCACCGTCGTCCCGTTCCAGCAGGTATGGGTTCTGCCGCGCGCCAGCGTGTGAGCGGCTCAGCCCTTCCGGACCTCGATCGACTCGCCCGGCACGACGGCGTGCAACGGGCCGTCGAACTCCGCCTTGGCCTCGGTGATCACGTCCTCGCGGGAGGTCCACGGCGGGATGTGGGTCAGCAGCAATTCCCGCACCCCGGCCCGCTTGGCCACCCGGCCGGCTTCGGCGCCCGACAGGTGCAGGTGCTTCGGCCGCTCGGGTGAGTCGGTCCAGGAGGCCTCGCACAGGAACACATCGGCCCCGGCGGCCAGCTCGA
>JBAXUD010000666.1:0-1630 GCA_037129875.1 Mycobacteriaceae bacterium | reverse complement strand
TCCACGCCGACTCCTCTCTTCAGATCATGTCCCTATTGGTGAGCCAGCGCATGATCGGCCAGCCCGCGAAGACCGGCAGCCAGACCGTCAGGACGCGGTAGAGCAGCACCGAGGGCACGGCGATGGCGGTCGGGACGCCGAAGGCCGCCAGGCCGCCGATGAGTGCCGCCTCCACCGCGCCGACACCGCCCGGCGTGGGGGCAGCCGAGGCCAGGGTCCCGCCGACCATGGTGACCACGGTGACGGTGACGAAACTGGTGTCGCCGCCGAACGCCTCCACACTCGCCCACAGCGCCAGCGCTGCACCGAGAGTCGTTCCCGCACAACCCAATACGATGATCGCGAACCGCTTGGGCTCGCGCACCAGTTCGACGAGGTCGCCGCCCACTTCGTTGATCCTGGGCCGCACCGCTGTCTCCAGCCAGTGCCGCAGCTTGGGCACGAACAGGAACGCCCCGACGGCTCCGAGTGCCACCCCGCCGATGAGATAAAGCACGGTGAGCTTGGGCACGAAGTGCGACAGGTCCGCCGACGCCCCGGCGGCGACGGAAAAGAAGATCAGCAGTGCGATGTGGGTGATCACCTGGACGGCCTGCTGCACCGCCACAGCGGCGGTGGCCCGCACCGTGCCCAGGCCGGCCTTCTGCAGGAATCGGGTGCTCAGCGCCAGGCCGCCGACTCCGGCCGGGGTGGTGGTCGCGGCGAATGTGTTGGCGAATTGCATGATCAGCACGTTGCGGAAGGACACCATCTCCGACGCGCACGCCCACAGCCCGGCCGCCGCCCCCACATAGGTCAGCGCCGAGACCGCCAGTCCGAGCAGCGCCCACCACCAGTTCGCGGTCCGCAACTCGGAGAGGAAGGCCGGCACCGTGCTGATGAACGGATAGGCGACGTAGACCAGGGCCACCAGCAGCACCAGCTGGATGATCTGCTTGCGGGTGAAGCGGGTGATGGTCTCGGTCTGGATCTGGGCCGCACCGGTCTGCAACTTGACCTCGTCACGCGCCGAGGCCAAGACGGACTTCGGGTCGTTGAGGCTCTTGCCGATGCGTGCCGGCATTGCCGAGCTGGTCAGCCGCCGTGACGCGGCCAGCACGGTGTCAGTGCCCAGGGCGCCGATGGCTGCCTCCACCGCCGCCTTGGCGCCGAACCGGTCGGTCGTCGTCGCCAGCAACTGCGCGACATCGGATTGCAGCTGCTCGTCGGAGGCGCCGTATTCGGAGTTGCCGAACCCGCCGAACAGCCCGGTGTCGCCGTCGACGGTGATCTCGGTGGCGCGCAGGTCGCCGTGGGCGATCTGGTGGCTGTGCAGTACCCCCAGCGAATTCCACACCGCGGCAGCCGAATCCGCGTCGGCGGGTTCCCCCAGGGGGGTACCGCGAGGCTGGGTGTGGGCGAAAACCGTCCAGCCCCGCTCCAGGCCGGCCAGGCACAGGGTGTTGGTGTTGGCGATATGGAGGTCGCCGACGGCGATGGTCATCAACGCTCGGTGCTCCACCGCGCGGTGCAGCGACATCTGCAGTGGTGCGGTTTCCTTGTCGCGCAACGCTACCCAGCGCCAGAACTGCCGGAGCGCCCCGCCGCTGCGCTGGTTCGGTCCGTAGAGTTCGACGATGGCGTCCCGGCC
>JBAXUD010000665.1:0-1638 GCA_037129875.1 Mycobacteriaceae bacterium | reverse complement strand
TATCGGTTCCGAGCCGCAGACCACAGCCCGTTACCGGTCCGTCATCGAAATTCCGGCAAATCTGCGGTTCAGGCGACCGCCATGGCGGCCGGATGCGGAATCACAGTGGGGTTCCCGGCGACTTGCTTGACGCCCTCCTGGCACGCCAATTCCGCTCCGGCGTCGCACAGCACGCGCGACATCGGAACCTCCAGGGCGGTGCAGATGGCGCTGAGCAGTTCGCTGGAGGCCTCTTTGCGGCCCCGCTCGACCTCGGACAGGTAGCCCAGGCTCACCCGCGCCGAATCCGAGACCTCTCGCAACGTGCGACCCTGTGACGTGCGGGCACGCCGCAGCACGTCACCGATCACTTCACGCAGCAGTATCGACATTTGCGCTGTCCTCCTCGATTCGTTGCAGCATTAGGTGCAACGCAGTGTCGCGCGGGTTGGTTCCCGGCCCGACAATCAGGCGGCGGGGCGGTTTCCCCGCAGCGCCGAGACCACGTAGTCCAGGCCGGTGACGACGGTCAATACGATCGCGACCCACATCACGACCCATGCCACCATCGTCCAGACGGGTGGCCAACTGTGCAGCGGGAGGATGAACAGGCCGATCGCGATGGCCTGGACGAGTGTTTTGAGTTTGCCTCCGCGACTGGCCGGGATCACGCCGCGATCCAGCAGCGCGAACCTCATCACCGTCACACCGAGCTCCCGGATGAGGATCAGCACCGTGACCCACCAGGGCAGGTCGCCGAGCGTCGACAGCCCGATCAGTGCCGCGCCGATCAGCATCTTGTCGGCGATAGGGTCGGCGAGCTTGCCGAATTCGGTGACCATGTCGTAGGTCCGGGCCAGCCAGCCGTCGATCCGGTCGGTGATGATCGCGACCGCGAAGATCGCGAAGGCCGTTATGCGGCTCGCCGTTTCGTGACCGTCCCCGGCAAAGAGGAAGTACAGAAAAACCGGGACCAGTAGCAGGCGCAGGGCGGTCAGCGCGTTTGCGAGATTCACCGTCCCGACGCGCCGGGCTGCTGGGGGAGTTTGGGGTTGGCCCGACACAGCAAACAGGATATCGCCTACAACGGGCAAAAAACCGGGACCGATAAGGTTGCGCAGTGACCGATTCCTCGCACGCACCGGCGTCGGTCGACCCCCGCAGCAGCGATGTGGTCGTCCGTCGCTCCCGCACCTCGGACGTACCGGAGATCAAACGCCTCGTCGACACCTATTCGGGCCGCATCCTGCTGGAGAAGAACCTGGTCACGCTTTACGAGGCTGTCCAGGAGTTCTGGGTGGCCGAATTGGACGGGGACGTTGTCGGCTGCGGGGCCCTGCACGTGCTGTGGTCCGACCTCGGCGAGGTACGCACCGTCGCGGTGGACCCGAAGGTGAGGGGCAAAGGGATCGGGCACGCGATCGTCGACCGGCTACTCGAAGTCTCCCGGGAGTTGCAGTTGCAGCGATTGTTCGTGTTGACCTTCGAAACCGAGTTCTTCGGCCGCCACGGCTTCACCGAGATCGCGGGGACCCCGGTCACGGCCGAGGTATACGAGGAGATGTGCCGCTCCTACGACGTCGGCGTCGCGGAGTTCCTGGATCTGAGCTATGTCAAGCCCAACATCCTGGGCAACACCCGGATGCTGCTGGTGCTCTA
>JBAXUD010000664.1:0-1643 GCA_037129875.1 Mycobacteriaceae bacterium | reverse complement strand
GTCCGTCGGCCTGGTCGTCGTGGTAGAAGGTGCTGTTCGACGAACTCGTGGCTCCCACCACCGGGTACCTGCTGGGTGACGGCCGGACGCGGGAAGTGCAACGCGATGTCGCCCGCTATGCACCGCTGGTCTCGGCGGTGCAACAGCGCGGCGGGATGCACCTCGAGCATGAGCCTGACGGCGGTTTCGAGGTGCTACGGATCGCCAGCGCCGATCGCAGTGGCCTGTTCGCGCTCATTGCCGGTGCGCTGTCGCTGCACAGTGTCGAAGTGATCGGTGCCGAGGCCTACACCAGTCCCGACGGAACGGCAGTCGACGAATTCCGACTGAGTGCTGTACCGGGCACCGTGGTGCCGTGGCAACGCATAGAACACGACCTGCGCGCCGCACTGAGCGGTGATCTCGACATCGATGGCCGTCTCGCCCAACGCATCGCCGCGAGGTCTCGACGGCGGCCATCTGCGGCAGCAACCGCTCGCCGTGAAGTGCTGATCAGCAACGATGCCTCCGACCTGACGACGATGATCGACGTCCGCGCGCCAGACGGCCCGGCCGTCCTGTACCGCCTGTCGCACGAGCTGGCGGCCGCCGGTCTCGACATCCGCTCGGCGAAGGTGGCGACACTCGGTCACGAGGTGGTCGACGTGTTCTACGTGACCGCCGACGGCGCCAAGGTGCCGGCCGGAAGCCACGGTGCGCTGCGCGACCGGCTGAAGTCCGCGCTCGACGACTGATCGCGGTCCGTCGCCGAGCACTTGCCGAAGAGGTGGAACTCCAACGCCAAGGGGCCGTGGCCCGCACCCGACCCCTTGGGATCGGGCCGGCCACGGCCCTTTGGCGATGTCCTGGCGAGCGGTGCTAGACCGCGTCCGGGCCTTCTTCGCCGGTGCGGATGCGGACAAGGCGGTCGACGCTGGAGATCCAGATCTTGCCGTCACCGATCTTCCCGGTGACTGCCGCTGCGCGGATCGCATCGACGAGGGCGTCGACGGCACTGTCGTCGACGACGATCTCGAGCTTCATCTTGGGGACGAAATCGATGTTGTACTCGGTGCCACGGTAGATCTCGGTGTGGCCACCCTGGCGGCCGAAGCCCTTGACCTCGGTGACGGTGACGCCGAGAGCGCCGGCGGCCTTGATGGCCTCCTTCACGTCATCGAGTTTGAACGGCTTGACGATTGCGGTGATGAGCTTCATGAATGGGCTGCCTTTCGGCTCGAAGTGGTGTTGGTCGTGTATGTCATGTGTGTCGCAGCCTCAGTCGTTGTATCCCAGGACGCCCATCTCCGGCAGGTCGAGACCCATGATCTCGTCCTCCTCGGGCGAGCGGATGCCACCCTTGGTGATCTTGTTCTGGATCTTGAAGAAGCCGAAGGCGACGCCGAAGATCACGGTCCAGATGGTGATGGCACCCAGCGCCTGGGCGCCGAGCTGGCCCCACTCGCCCTTGATGATGCCGGCCACACCGGTGGTCGACGAACCGTTCCAGCCGGCGCCGTACTTGCCGTTGGCGAAGATGCCGACGGCGAGCACACCGAACGTGCCGGTGAAGCCGTGTACTGCGACGGCGCCCACCGGATCGTCGATCTTGCGACGCTCGAGAAAGAACACGCCCTCGATGGCGAGGATGCCAGCGACGACAC
>JBAXUD010000663.1:0-1645 GCA_037129875.1 Mycobacteriaceae bacterium | reverse complement strand
CCGCACCCCCGTGGTGATGGTTGTGGTGACCCTGCAGGCTGGTTGCCAAGCCCACCGTCACTGCGCCGGCCATCAGGGTGTTGGCGCCCATCAGCACCAAAGCCCTCCCGAAACCCGAGACCTCTTCTGGCGCATACTTCCGCGACCACGCCCACCCTGCGCCCATGACGACGTAGCACTGCAACAACAGCACACAGATGCCCGCGGCCCCCACTGCCTCGGGCTGACCAGCGGACGGCCCGACAGGCGGTCCTGCGATGCAGGACGTGACCCACAACGCGGCCGCGCCCGCGTTGGCCGCAATCCCGGCGGCGAGGACAACGGCGCCCGGCCGCGACCAGGCGACAAAGGCCCAAATAAGTTGGAACGTAGCGAGTGCCGCAAAGAACACCCCCGACGGCAACCAGTCCCGCCAGTGCATCGGCGTGACGGCGAAATGGATCACGGCCGCACCCAGCGAAGCGACCGCCGCACAGCGTGCAGCCAGACGGCTGTCGGTCTTCGTTGTTTCTCTGGTGGCCATAGCGTCGACCCTCACACAGGGGCTGAATCAGCGCGAGCAGCAGCACATCACGGTCACGTCCCAGATCAGCAACGCACCGATGCCGACTTCGGGCGAATTCGTCGTAGGTCGAAAATCGTATTGATCCCCTACATCCCGATGACAGGTGCCGCGCTCAGAGGCCGCCGCGGTGCGCGCGTTGGCGAACGCGATCAGGCGCAGAAAAGTTTGCCCGGCGCTGAAAGTGCTTCTGGCAGTTGTCCAGGCAGCCAGCGGTATTGGTGTGAGACGAAGTAGGTCATGTGTCTTCAAGTGTCGCGTCGTGAGAGTGCGCCTCCACGCGTCCGATCGTGCGGATGAGGTCGGCGGTGCGAAGCGGCTGTTCGATCATGACGAGGTGCCCCGCGGGAGCGATAGTGACGTGCTCTGCACCGAGGGCTGTAGCCAGCCGGATCTGGTGGGTGCGCCAGCGATGTGTGCGCCAACCCGTGTGGGCTGTGACCACCATGCGCCGCACCGGCGGTAGCGGGCAAATGGCCCGCAGGGTGCACAGCTCCACCGCGAGCTCGTAGTAGACGACATATTCACTGAGCAGCGCGGCCGCAAATCCGGGTTCGGCTGCGGCGCTGCGTATCTCAGACCGCGACTGTGCGTCGAGTCCGCCGGGCCGTCGCCGCTGCAGTAGCGTTAGGCCGGCGCGGCCCAGTGGTGTCTGCAGGTGCAGCTTGTTCAGTAGCTTTGCCGCGGCATCGGCGGCGGCGAGCTTAGCCGGTAGCGGAAGCGCGAGCCGCCGCGGGTGCTCGGGGGCGATGCTGGAATCGAGGAGCAGCAACGCGCGGGTGCGGTGGGGGTATAGGCGTGCAAATCCTTCGGCGTAAAAGCCGCCGAGCGAATGGCCCACCACCACTGCCTGATCCGGCCGCCGCACTGCATCAAGTACGGCGGCGATCCGGCCGGCCTCGCCTCGGACGGTGCGGCGACCATCCCGGGCCGCTGCGCACGTCACCGGTGTGCCGGGCCGGTCGAATCGCACGACAGTATGGTCATCCGCAAGGTTCGCGACCGTGTCACTCCAGTGCAGCCGGCGACCCCCGAGGCCGCTGCACAACACCACGACCGGACCGGTGTTCCCGTCGATGAGGA
>JBAXUD010000662.1:0-1657 GCA_037129875.1 Mycobacteriaceae bacterium | reverse complement strand
GGCCTGACCGGACTCAGCCCTACGGCGCCGGAGCTACTCCCGCCCCCGCCGCCGTAGGGCTGAGTCCGGTCAGGCCTGGGATGGCCAGGCCAGCAGGCGTTCGGCCGGCCACGTGTTGATCACCCGGTCAGCCGCGACGCCGGCGTCCAGTGCGCGCTGCGCGCCGTAGCCCAGGAAATCCAGTTGCCCCGGAGCGTGGGCATCGGTGTTGACGGCGAACGCGCACCCCATCTGCTCGGCCAGGCGTAACAGTCGCGTGGGCGGATCCCGCCGCTCCGGCCGGGAGTTGATCTCGACGGCGGTGTGGTGTTCCCGGCACGCGCCGAAGACCGCTTCGGCGTCGAAGGTGGACTCGCGCCGAAGTCCTCGGCCACCGGCCACCAGCCGCCCGGTGCAGTGTCCCAGCACGGTGACACGTCCGTCCGAGACCGCCCTGACCATCCGGCGGGTCATCGCGGGCGCATCCATCGCCAGTTTCGAATGCACGCTGGCCACCACGATGTCGAGCCGTTCAAGCAGACCTGGCTGCTGGTCGAGGGTGCCGTCCACCAGAATGTCCACCTCGATACCGGTCAGGATGCGCAACGGAGCCACCCGTTCACGCAGTTTGTCGATCACATCCAGTTGCCGGCGCAGCCGGTCCGGCGACAGGCCATTGGCGATCGTCAGCCTCGGCGAGTGGTCGGTGAGGGCGAGGTAGTCGTGCCCGAGTTCTGCTGCGGTCGCCGCCATCTCCTCGATGGGCGCCGAGCCGTCCGACCAGTCGGAGTGGCAGTGCAGGTCGCCGCGCAACGCCTCGCGGATCGCGCCGCCGCCGAATTCCTTTGCGTTACTTCGTAACTCGATGAGTGCATCCGGCTCGCGGCCGGCCCACGCCTGTGCGATCACCGTCGCGGTCTTCGGCCCGATACCGGGCAGTGAGCGCCAGTTCTCGGCTCGCCCGAGGCGGTCTCGCGTCTGTTCATCGAGTGCCGCGACGATGTCGGCGGCCTTGCGGTAGGCCATCACCCGGCGCGCGTCGTCGCCGGCGCGATCCTTGTAGAAGGCGATCTGGCGCAGGGCCGCCACCGGGTCCATGTCCCCAGTGTGCCCCGTCGCTACCCCAGCGGCTGGTTCGCCCGCACCCCTCGATAGATGCCGCGCCGGACGATCCACGGCATCAGCACCCGCCGCACCGGCAAAGCCGGTATCCGGAACGGCCGCCCACCGGGGGCGAACACCTCCACCCCGTCGGACTGGACTCCGATCACCGAACCCCACCGGCGCCGCGGCGGGCGGTAGGACCGCAGCGGCCGGCCGTCGGGTTCGGCGAGGATGTTGTGCGCCAGAACGGAATCTGCGCGGTTGCGCGCAGATGACCGCAGCGGGTCGGTCGCGGCGACGTCGCCGATGGCGAATACGCCGCGGTAACCGGGCACGCGCAGTTCCGGGGTGACGACGACGAAGCCATGCTCGTCGAGGAGCCCGGCAGGCAGCCATTCGGTATTGGGCCGCACCCGCCCGATCGCCCACAGCACCGCGTCGGCCCGCTTGGGCGGCTGGCCGCTGCTCCAGCAGACCTCTCCGTCGGTGATCGCGTCGCACTCGAAGCCGTCGGGTATCTGGGCGCGATGGTGCGGATGCAGCCCGACACCGAGCCGGATCAGCCTGCGCTGCA
>JBAXUD010000661.1:0-1666 GCA_037129875.1 Mycobacteriaceae bacterium | reverse complement strand
CCGACCAACAGGGTTGGGTGCAGACGTCACTGTCGTTGTCGCACGCCGAGTGTCACGCGATGGCCGTGGTGATGGCGCTGTGCAGTCGGTGACCTGAGACGCTTCAGTGCGCCGCCGCCGCATCGACAATCTCGCGCATCTTCGCTCGAAAGTGTTCGCGCGAGAACTGTTCGGCATGTTTGCGGATCGCTGCGCTGTCATAGGTTCCGTCATCGAAATCTCTGATCGCCGAGGTGAATCCAGCGATGACGTCCGCTTCGGCGCCGGGCTCGACGAGCCGGCCTGTGATGCCCGGGAGCACCGTGTCGAGGGCTCCGCCCAGGCCGGTTGCGATCACTGGAGTTCCACACGCCATCGCTTCGACGGGCACGATCCCGAAGTCCTCCACGCCCGGCATCAGCAGCGCGCGGGCGCGTCGCTGCAACGACCGCATCTCCTCGTCGCTGACCCGGTCGAGGAAGGTGGTCTCGGGTCCTGCTATCGCACGACACATTTCCGACATGCGGCCGTCTCCGGCCACCATCAACCGCACGCCGGCCGAGTGTGCCGCCGCTATCGCCAGATGTGGCTGCTTGTAGGGCACCAGGCGGCCGGCCAGCAGGAAGAAGTCTTCCCTCTCGACGGTGGCGTCGGGAGTGTAGAAGTCGGTGTCCACCGGGGGATGAACGACCACCGAATCGCGGTTCCACCGCAGCGCTATTCGATCACGCACCTCATTGGAATTTGCCACGACGGTCGTGATCTTCGGAGCGGCCTTCGACTCGACGCGCCGGGCGAGCGCCGCAAGTCCGGCCAACGCGGCACGCCCCGAAGGGCCCGACGCCTCGCGCCGGCGCATCTGGGTGTCCCATGCCCACCTGGCGGGCGAATGCACGTAGGCGACGGTCGGTGCCTCGGTGGCATTGACAGCCGCCACGGCGAGCGAGTGATGACTGATGACCACCACGTCAGGCTCGTCGAAGCGCAGGCGGGAAAAGGCCAAGGCGAAAGCCGGCAGCAACGGTGCGTGCGACCCTCGACCGGTAAGTCGATGCACGTCGTCTAGCCATGTGACCGAGGCTCGCGCGCGCAGCTCCGCGAAGTCAGAGCTGTCGTCGGCGATGGGTACGTACACTCGGGCGGACGGCCACTCGCGCGCCAGTTGTTCGACGACTTGCTCGGAGCCCCCTGGCTCGGTGAGCCGCTCATGGACGATCGCGATTCGCGTGGTTTCGGCCACCGCCCGAGCTTAGCTGAAATGAAGACCCGCAGGATTTTTGGTGCCCGAGATCCACATCAACGGCAAGTGGTTGGGGCAACGTTTCACCGGCGTGCAGCGCTACTCCGATGAACTGGCGGCTCGTGTCGTCGGCGCCGGGGGTTTCGACTTCGTGCTGCATGTTCCCAAGGGTGCCGCCCCACCACGGTGGGCCGAATCCCTCGGTGTTCGCGTCCGGCCCGCTCCGTTGGGCGGAAATCTGTTCCACTAGTTCTACCTGCCAGGGGCGACGCGCGGGCGACTGCTGCTCAACTTCGGCGGGATCGCACCGCTGTTCAAACGTCGCCAGATCGTCACCTTCCACGATGCGGCCACTTTCCGGTTTCCCCGGACCTACCAGCCGTTGTTCGTGGCGTTCTACTTCGTGGCTTATCTCATCCTGTCGCGCACTGCGCCGCAGGTCTTGAC
>JBAXUD010000660.1:0-1673 GCA_037129875.1 Mycobacteriaceae bacterium | reverse complement strand
TCGACCGCATCGTCGAGAAGGTCGTCGAGCGGCCGAAGATCATCGAGAAGGTCATCGACCGTCCGGTGGAGAAGGTGCTCGAGAAGGTCGTCACCAACCCCGTGCTGGTCGAGAAGCTCATCGAGCGCGAGGTTGAGTACATCAACGAGGTGATCGTTGAGCGGCCGGTCGAGACCAGGGTCGAGAAGATCGTCGAGAAGCCGGTGTACATCGAGGTCGAGAGGATCGTCGAGAAGCCCGTCGAGCGGATCGTCGAGGTCGTCGTCGAGAAGCCGGTGATCGTCCACAAGTACGTGGAGAAGCTGGTCGAGCGGGTGGTCGAGCACGATGCCGACGAGGTCTCCGTGACCCGGCGGGTTGTGGGCACAGCCTCTGAGGTGAAGGCCCAGTTCATCGAACACGGCACCCGCGAGGTGGAGTGGGTCGAGCGGGCCACCGGCGAGCACCCGGACGACGACATCGTCGGCGACGAGTCGACTGTCTTCCGTGCCCGCGAGTCCTACATCGTGGACACCAATGAGCCCTACATCGCAGATCCGAAGGATCCTCGGTACCGGGCTGACGATCCGAGGCACCGTCGGTCCTGACGCCGTCACGCACAGCATGACGCCGGGGCGGTCGATACCCCCTCCCGCCCCGGCGTCATCCCATGTAGGAGGATCTGCGAGCAGCGTCACACGAGAACAGCAAGCCCAGTCAATACCTCAGAACACCCAAAGGAGTTAGTTGTGACACCAACCATGTCGCCGCGTTACCGTCGCGGTGCATCTCTCGCCGTCGGCGGGATGTTCGTGGTGGCGAGCACCCTGCTGGTCGGCGCGCCGATCGCCGGCGCCACCCCGTCCTCGGACGCCGTCAATGCCATCAACGATCACTACACCAAGTTCGGCGGCGAGAGCTCACCGCTCGGCGCCGCGACCGGCGAGGCCGTCGACATCAACGGCGGAGTCGAGCGTGACTACGCCAACGGGGCGATCTTCTACTCGAAGGACACCGGCGCCCAGGCGATGTACGGCGAGATCTTCAAGAAGTACCAAGCCCTGGGCGGCCCCGGCGGTGAGCTGGGCTTCCCGACGGACGACGAGGCCGACACGGGCGACGGCGTCGGCCGGTTCAACGACTTCACCGAGAAGGACGGTCAGACAGCCGCGATCTACTGGGGACCCAACACGGGTGCCTGGCTCATCAAGGGCAAGGTTCTGGACGCCTGGCGTGCAGCCGGTGCCATCAAGAGTCCGTTCGGTTACCCCACCGCGGACATGACCGACAATGACAGCACGCTGACCAGCACCTTCGTCGGTCCCGACGGAACCCAGATCCAGTGGTCGAAGGCAGCCGGCCTGGTCACCATTCCGGCCGCGCTGGCTGGCAAGATTCCCGGGTTCGGCACCTCCGCGCCGACTGCAGAAGGGACGACGTCCGTGACCAAGCCGAGCATCTCCGCGCCCGAGGCTCCCGCTGTGGAGAAGAAGAGCAGCAAGTGGTGGTGGTGGATTCCGATCGGCCTGGCGCTGCTGGGCCTGCTGGCTCTGCTGCCCCGGCTGTTCCGCAAGCCTGCGCCGGTGCCGGTGAAGGTCGCCACGCGCGCACCTGAGGTCAAGAAGGTGGTGACCCCGCCCCCGCCGCCGCCGGTCAAGAAGGTGGTTGCTCCGCCCCCGCCGCCGGTCAAGAAG
>JBAXUD010000066.1:0-11523 GCA_037129875.1 Mycobacteriaceae bacterium | reverse complement strand
CGGTGATGCCGCCCTGGCACGTGCAGGAGAACAAGTGGCGGGCCGCCCGCTACGGACTGGACGCGATCATCATCCTCGACGCCGAAAGCAACGAGCGACTGGTGACCGAAGATCTCGACGACTTGCTCAACAGGCTTGCGCCGGTGGCGCAGTCACTGCATTGCGCGGACGAACTGGCCGCAGTCGCCGAGATCCCACGCAGGGGTGCGTCCTACCAGCGTCAGCGCCGCATCGCCAAGGAACATGACGGAGATCTCCGCGCCGTGGTCGACGCTCTCGTCGGCGAACTCGACCTGTAGGAGGAGGAAACCCATGCGACGCCTGATAACTGCGGCGCTCCTTATCGCTGTCGTGATGGGGGCGGACGGCTGCAGTCGCGCGATCGGGGGAACCCCGATGGCCACTCCGGGCCAGGCCGGCGCGGCAGCGCGGGTCAACGCCACCTGCCGGGACTACGTCGGCATGACCGAGTCCGAGCGCCGCGATGTGATCATCGCGATCGGAGAGGACGGCAATAAAGTCGTCGCGGCCAACCCTGACCTGTGGGTCGGTGTGGCTGCGGCGCTGTGCAACTTCGTCGACCCCAGCGCACCGGTGAAGGACGTCGTCACCGGCGGCATGAGGTGATCGCTGCCGCGCGGCCGATGTTCCCGCTGCAATCCGCACAACTGCCCGGGGACACACTTCCGTTGCGGATCTTCGAACCGCGATATGCCCTCCTGGTGAAGGACTGCCTGGCCGACGACGATCACGCGTTCGGCGTCGTGCTGATCAATCGAGGCTTGGAGGTCGGCGGCGGCGATTCCCGCAGCGACATCGGCGCACTGGCCCATATCGACGAGTGCGCCGAGACCGGCGAGGGCACCTACGAGCTCATCGCGACGGTGGGCGAACGGATCCGGGTGGCCGAGTGGCTGCCGGATGACCCGTATCCGCGTGCGGTCGTCGGACTTTGGCCCGACGAGCCTGGTCCACCGGTCGGTCCGGAACAGATCGGCGTAGTCGTCGATCGCATCCTTGCGCTCTACGAGCGGGTGGCCCAGGCGCGCGGTCTGCGGCTGCGGCCGGGGACGCTGGCCGTGGACCCCGACATCGCCGACGACCCGGCGCGGCACCTGTACGCACTCGCTGCCCGGGTCCCGATGGGTCAGGCCGACCGCTATGCCGTCTTGGCGGCGCCGACATTGGCTGAGCGGGTCGACGTGGTGACCGACGCGGTGGAGACCGTCATGGCGATGGTGGAGTTCCAACTGTCGGAGGAGGAGTAGTCGGGGTAAGCACTAGCGAGCTTCGCTAACTCTTCACCGCTTCGACGAACAAGCTCTGCACGTCCTCCGCGCCCTCGGGCGCGGGCCGCTGGTAGCGCGCCATCAACTCGGCCGACCCGACGACGCTGACCTCCCAGCCCCGCCCCTGCAACCACTGCTCCACGTCCGCGCGGGGTTCGAGGTACCACAGCGCCTCAATATCGGGGACCGTCACGCCCCTGGCGGTGGCCGCCTCGCGCAGCGCCTCAATCCCCTGCCTGCGGCGGGTCAGATTCGCGGGACTGAAGAACTCCGGCCCGAATGCCTCCACGGCCAGCCGGCTGGCCGCCACACTGAGGCCGTCGATGCGGGCGAACAGCAGATCCTGGTCGGCCGCCGACAAATAGGGGAGCAGGCCCTCAGCAAGCCAGGCGGTGGGCACGGTTGGGTCAAATCCGCTGGCGCGCAGAGCTTGTGGCCAGTCGTGGCGCAAGTCTACCGGCACCCCAACGTAACGCGCTGCCGGCCGGGCATGGTGCTCCTCGAGCACCTCGGCTTTGAATTCCAGCACCTTGGGCTGATCGAGTTCGTAAACAGTGGTGCCGCTGATCCACGGCAGCCGCCAGGCTCTGGTGTCCAGTCCGGCGGCCAGGATCACCACCTGGTCGAGCCCGTTGGCCCCGGCGGTGGTGAAGAAGTCGTCGAAATAGCGGGTTCGCGTCGCGATGTAGGCGGCCATCGTCTGCATCCGCTGCACGATCGCCGGTTCGCTGCCGAGCTCGGCCAGGGTCTCGGCGGCCATTGGCGGCCGCCAGCCGGCCTGCACTGCGGCCTTGACGAAGAACTCGGCATAGCGATCGGTGAACAGTGGATGGTCACTGTTGGATTCGGCGGCGCGGGCCCGCGCCACGCTCAGCGCCGTAGCGCCCACGCCCTCGGTGATATCCCAGGTGTCGTCGTCGGTGCGGCCCATGCGACTGGTGTTCCTGCTCGCTGCCGGTTCAGCGCTCGGCGGCGAAGGCCCGAAGGGACTCGACCTGCGCCGGATCCAGTGACGGCCGGACGTTCTCCTTGGCCGTTGCCACATCGGCGGCGGTGACGTCGGCGGCGTCGATGGACCGCCGCATCGCCGTCAGCGCGGCCTCACGCAGCAGTGCCACGCAGTCCGCTGCGCTGTAGCCGTCGAGTCCTGCGGCGATCTCCTTGAGGTTGACTTCGCCGCTCAGCGGCACCGACTTTCCTGCCGTCTTGAGGATCTGGTAGCGCGCGTCGGCGTCCGGCGGCTCCACGAACACCAGCCGCTCCAGCCGGCCCGGGCGCAGCAGCGCCGGGTCGATGAGCTCCGGGCGGTTGGTGGCGCCGAGCACCACCACGTCACGCAGCGGCTCGATGCCGTCCAGTTCGGTCAGCAGCGCGGCCACCACCCGGTCGGTGACACCGGAGTCGAAGCTCTGGCCGCGCCGGGGCGCCAGTGCGTCGATCTCGTCGAGGAACACCAGCGACGGCGCGGAATCCCTTGCCCGGCGGAACAACTCGCGCACCGCCTTCTCCGAGGATCCCACCCACTTGTCCATCAGCTCTGAACCCTTGACGGCGTGGACGCTCAAGCGCCCGGTGCTCGCCAGCGCGCGAACCACGAATGTCTTACCCGTTCCCGGCGGCCCGAAGAGCAGCACGCCGCGCGGCGGCTCGACCCCGAGCCGGGCAAAGGTGTCGGGATGCTGCAGCGGCCACAGCACCGCCTCGGTGAGGGCCCGCTTGGTCTCGACCATGTCGCCGACGTCGTCGAGGGTCACCGAGCCGACCGCCACCTCATCGGTGCCCGACCGGGACAGCGGGCGGATCACAGTCAGCGCGCCGGTGAGGTCTTCCTGTGCGAGGGCCGGGGACTTGCCGTCAACGCTGGCCCGGGCGGCCGCCCGCAGTGCCGCCTCGCGCACCAGCGCAGCGAGGTCGGCCCGGACGAATCCCGGTGTGCGGTCGGCGATTTCGTCCAGCTTCAAGTCACCGGCCGGCACGTCGCGCAGCAGCACCTCCAGCAGCGCCTTTCGGGTTGCGCCGTCGGGCAGGCTCAGGCCCAGTTCCCGGTCGCACAGGTCGGGGGCGCGCAGCCGGGGATCCAGGGAATCCGGCTTCTGTGAGGTGGCGACCAGTGCGACACCGGGCGCGGCGATCGCTTTGCGCAGCTCGCTGAGGATCATCGTGGCCACCGGCTCGGGCGGTTCGGGCAGCAGCGCGTCGATGTCGGTCACGAGCAGCACACCGCCGCCGTTGATCACATCGCTGACCGCCCGTGTGACGGCCTGCTGGCGTTCGTTGGCCGCCAGCGCGCCGGTGTCCGGACCGTCGAGCCGAACCAGCCGCCGGGCGGCGCACACCGCGCGCACCAGGCGGGCCTTGCCGACACCGGCCGGCCCGGTGATCAGTACTCCGAGATTCGGCTTGGCCCCGAGCTTCTCCAGCAGGGCAGGCTCGTCGAGGGCCAGCTTCAGCCACTCGGTCAGCCGCCCGGCCTGCACGTGCTGACCCTTCAGGTCGTCGATGCTGATCGACGGTTCCTCGGGCCATTGCGTGGGCTGGCTGACCGCAGGCGTGGAACCGGTGGCCGCCACCGGGGCACCGCCGCCGCCCCAGGTGACCGATGAATTCGGTTGCACGGAAACAGGTCCGGCCGGATCGGTGCCGGTGACGGTCAGCAGTTCCGAGGTCCAGGTGATCCCCACCGAGATGGCCAGTGCCGCGCTTGCCTGAGAACTCGAGGTGCCCGGTCCGAGATCGCGGGGCAGCAGCGACACCGTGTCCCCGACGGTCAGCACCTTGCCGAGCAACGCCTGGCGCAGCGCCGCCGAGGACACCGACCGGGTGGCCAGTGCCGACCCGCTCAGCGTCACCGACCGGGCGCCATAGACGGTGACCGGCGACACCACAACGGTGGCATCTTCGCGCAGTCCCGCGTTCGACAGCGTCACGTCGTCCAGCAGGGCCGTCCCGGTCGGAGTGCCGGGCGGGGCGATTCCCACCACGGCCGCAGTGGTCCTGGAACCCATGAGCGACACGGCATCCCACTCGCGGACGCCCAGCGCGGCGATGGCCTCGGGGTGCAGCCGGACCACCCCCCGGCGGGAGTCAAGTGCCGCGGTGTTGAGCCGGGCCGTGAGCGTCAGGCTCGACGACGGACCTTTGCGGTCGGACATGACTTCAGTCACGAATCTCAGCCTCCTGGCTTGCGTAGCCCCAACCGGGCCGTCGAGCGGCTGTGGGGATGCTCTGAGTTGCGGGCCGCGCGCCGCGCCGCGCGCCGCTGCCGGGGCTTGTCGTCCCATGCCTCCGGGTGCGCCGCGGCCCAGCGCTGACTGCGAATCGTGAACGGGATGATCAGCAGGTAACCCGCGATGATCAGCAGCACCAGGATGTAGGGGAACAGCAGCAGACCCGCGGCGGCCACCGCGACCAAGATCAGTAGCACCGGCGCCGCATTCGCCGGTACCGAAACCGACTTCAAGGCCAGGGTCGGAATCCGGCTCACCAGAAGGGCGGCGTTCGCCGCCAGCCAGAGGCAGAGGAACCACGTCGAGGTCCACCACCCGTGGCCGAACTGCAACATCGCCGCAAGCGGGCCGATCACACCGACTGCGCCGCACGGTGCCGGCATGCCCACGAAGTACTGCCGGGTGTAGGCCGGTCGGGTGTCGTCGTCGAGCAGGGTGTTGAACCGGGCCAGGCGCAGCACGATGCACACCGCGTAGAGCAGGACGAAGATCCAGCCGATCGGCGAGGACGGCAGCAGCGTGATGTAGGTGACGAGAGCGGGCGCGACGCCGAAGTTGACCGCATCGGCCAGCGAGTCGATTTCGGCGCCCATCGGTGACTGGGCGTGCAGGGCGCGTGCGATACCGCCGTCGATGCCGTCGAGTACCGCGGCGGCGCCGATCAGTGCCAGTGCGATATGCGGCCGTCCGTCCAGTGCGAACTTGATCGACGTCAGCCCGGCACAGATCGCCAGCACCGTGGTGGCGCTGGGCAGGATGCGTAGTCCTCGATTGGGTTGAGTCCTGGGCTTGATCACGGCAGCCGCGCAAGGACCGTCTCGCCGGCCAGTGCGCGCTGACCGGATTCGACGATGATCTCCGAACCGACCGGCAGATAGGTGTCCAGCCGCGACCCGTACCGGATCAGTCCATAGGTGTCACCGATGTTCACCGAGTCGCCGGCGTGGAGATCACAGACGATACGACGCGCGATCAACCCGGCGATCTGTACGACCACCACTTGATGTCCTTCCGGCGTTCGGATCAACACGCTGTTGCGCTCATTGTCCTCACTGGCGGCCGCCAGTTCGGCGGAATGGAAGCTGCCGGGTCGATGGACGACGGCGATCACCTCGCCGCCCACCGGAATTCGTTGCACGTGGGCGTCGAACAGGGACAGGAAGATACTGATCCGGGGCACCGGTTCGGCATCGAGCCCGAGTTCGGCCGGCGGCGTGGCGGTCTCGATCAGGCAGACCAAGCCGTCGGCGGGGGAGACCACCAGCCCGGGCCGCGTCGGTGGTGTGCGCCGCGGGTGCCGGAAGAAGCCGGCGTTGGCGCCGGCCGCCGCCAGGCCCGCACTCCGCGCCCAGCGGTGGTGGCGGCCCAGTGCCGCGACCGCGAGGCCGGCCGCGATGAAGGGGTAACCCGCACTGTGGACCGGCGGCACCGTGGACCGCGCCAGCGCGGCCAACCGCTGCGGGCCGGACTGCAGGTTGTCGTCAGGGCGTCTGGCCATCGGCGTGAGTCTAGTGGGCTTTGTTTCTCCTGGGAGTCGGGTTTCTGGTGGGAGTCAGGTTTCTCATGGGGAGAGGTCCCACAGGCAAACCCGCTCGCCCGCGGCGATCGCGGTGACGTCCTCGCCGATGTCGAGCAGGCAGTTGGCCGACGCCAGCCAGCGCAGGTGATGGGAGGCCGGCGGTCCGTAGCTGGTGACGGTACCGCTGTCGGCGTCGTAGACGCCGCGCCGGAACTGCCGCTTGCCGCGGGGCGAGGTCAATGCCTCGGCGAGCACGGCCGTGCAGCGGGGCCGATGCGGGGACAGTCCCATCGCGGTCCGCAGGGCGGGACGGATGAACACCTCGAAGGACACCAGCGCGCTGACCGGATTGCCCGGCAGGGTGACGATGGCCCGGCCGTCGGACAGGGTGCCGGAGCCCTGCGGCATACCGGGCTGCATGGCGACTTTGACGAACTGGACCGATCGGTCGCCGAAGGCGTCCTTGACCACTTCATAGGCGCCGGCGCTGACCCCGCCGGAGGTCACCACCACGTCCGCGCGTCCGGCGTACTCGTCAAGCACCGCGCGGAACTGTGCGACGTCGTCGCCGCACGTCACCATCCCGGTCACCTCGCCGCCCGCCTCGCGCACCGCAGCCGCGAGCATGATCGCGTTGGATTCGTAGATCTGGCCGGGCTGCAACGGCGTTCCGGCAGCCACGAGTTCAGAGCCGGTCGAGACCACCAGCACCCGCAGGCGGGGAATGACGGCAAGACGGTCGATGCCGAGAGCGGCAACGAGGCCGAGTACCGCCGGGCTGACCCGTTGCCCGGCGCGCAACACCGTCGTCCCGGCGGCGACGTCCTCGCCCGCTCTGCGGATGTGCTGACCCGGCTTGGGCGCCGTTCGGATCTCGACCACCGAGACTCCGGCGTCGGTGGCCTCCACCGGCACCACCGTGTCGGCTCCGGCCGGAACCGGTGCACCGGTCATGATGCGATGCGCCGTCCCGGGGCTCAAGGTCAGCCGGTCGGTGCGTCCGGCCGGAATATCTTCGGCCACTGGCAATCTCACCGGGGTGTCGGCGCCGGCCCCGGCAATATCTGCGGCCCGAACTGCGTAACCGTCCATTGCGGAGTTGTCGAACACCGGAAGCGACAACACCGCGACCACATCGTCGGCGAGCACGAGCCCGCCGGCCTCGGTGACCGGCAGCTGCTCCGGGCTCCGAGCGCGGATCAGCGCGGCGACGACGCGCTGATGTTCCTCGACGCTGCGCATGTCCGGTGTCACACCGGGAAGGTGACGCCGGTCAATTCCTCGGAGACCTTCCACAGCCGCTCCTGGACGGCGACGTCCTGGGACTGCTTGCTGGAGCCGACCAACACGGGGTGGCCGCGCAGTTCGCGGAATCCGTCCGGTCCGTAGTACTGGCCGCCCTTGACCGACGGGTCGGTGGCTGCCCGCAGGGTGGGCAGTGCGCCCATTTCGGCGGTGTTCAGCAGCTTGCCCGACAGCCAGTCCACCCCGGGTAGACCGGCGCCGGGGATGTGACGGACCAGTTCGGTCGCGGCAACACCCGGATGCGCGGCCACCGCAATGGTTTTCGCCCCCTTGGTTTTTGAGGCGGCGGCCAGGCGACGCTGCAGGTCATAGGCGAACATCAGGTTGGCCAGCTTGGACTGGCCGTAGGAGGCCACCCGGTCGTAGCGGCGACGCTCCCATTGCAGGTCCTCGAAGTCGATCTTGGCGCGAAGGTTGTGCGCGATGCTGGCGACCACGACCACCCGGGAGCCGTCGACCGGCAGAAGGTTGCCCAGTAGCAGCCCGGTCAGCGCGAAGTGGCCCAGATGGTTTGTCCCGAACTGCAATTCGAAACCGTCGGCGGTGGTCTGCTTCGGTGGGTACATCACCCCGGCGTTGTTGATCAACAGGTCGATGCGCGGGTAGGCCGCGGCGAGTTCGGCACCGGCCTGCTTGACCGACGCCAGGGAGCCGAGGTCGAGTTTGTGCACCGTGACCTTCGCCCCGGGGGAGAGCCGGCGGATGCGCGCGGCTGCGGCGTCGCCCTTGGCGGTGTCGCGGACCGCCATCACCACGTGTGCGCCGCGGCCGGCCAGTACGCGGGCGGTGTCGTAGCCCAGTCCCGTGTTGGAGCCGGTGATGATCGCCAGGCGTCCGCTTTCATCTGGTACGTCGTTCTCAGTCCATGCCATGCCTAGAACATACGGTGCGCGCGTCGAGTCGACGATGCCGCCGAGGGACGAGGCGGTGGAGGAGCGAGACGGTTGGCCCTAGTGTCTCATCCATGGCTGTCGGCGGAGTTCTCTTCGACATCGACGGCGTGCTCGTCACCTCGTGGCGGCCGCTGCCCGGTGCCGTTGAGGCGTTGCGTGCGCTGGCGGACCGTCGAATCGCCTGCTCGTACCTGACCAACACCACCACCCGTACCCGGGCGCAGATCGCCGAGGGTATGTCGGAGGCGGGCATGAACGTCCGCCCGGACGAGGTCATCACCGCTGCGGTGTTGACCGCCGACTATGTGCGCGCACACTTTCCGGGCGCGCACTGCGTACTGGTGAACAGCGGCGACATCACCGAGGACATGCCGGGGATCCACATCGTCGACGTCGCTGATGTCGACGGCGCGCCGGACGTGGTTCTACTCGGAGGGGCAGGCCCGGAGTTCAGCCACCTGACCCTGAGCCGGATCTACGAGTGGATGACCCGCGATGTGCCGATCATCGCCATGCACCGCAGCACGGCGTGGAACACCGCCGACGGTCTGCGTATCGACACCGGCATGTATCTGATCGGGATGGAGGAGACCTCCGGGCGCAAGGCCGTCGCGGTCGGCAAGCCGGCCCCGGCGGGTTTCGAGGTGGCGGCCGCCAGACTCGGCCTCGATCCCGAGGAGATGTACATGGTGGGCGACGACCTCAACAACGACGTGCTGGCCGCCCAGGTGGTCGGCATGACGGGAGTGTTGGTGCGTACCGGCAAGTTCCGGCAGGACACCCTGAACCGTTGGGCCGCAGACGAATTCGCGATGCAGCCCAGCCACGTCATCGACTCGGTCGCCGACCTGCCGGGGCTGCTAGATCTGCAGTGAGCGCACAGCCGCGATGCGGGCCGCAAGCTGATCGCTGTTGGCGGCTGCTACCGGTGGGCCTCCGCAGATCCGGCGCAGTTCGTTGTGGATCATGCCGTGCGGCTTGCCGGTGCGGTGATGCATGGCGGCTACCAGTGCGTTGAGTTCGCGGCGCAGTTCGCGCAGCTGGCCGTGGGTGGTGCGAGGTGCGGCCGCGGCCCCGTTCGCTGTCCGCGTCGCCAGTTGTTCTTCCTGGCGCCGGCGCAGCAGGTCGCGCATCTGGTCGGTGTCGAGCAGGCCGGGGATGCCCAGATAGTCGGCCTCCTCGTCGCTGCCGGCCGGGGTGGCCGTCCCGAACGATGACCCGTCGAAGATCACCTGGTCCAGTTCGGCGTCCGAGCCCAGCGACTGGAAGCCGGTGTCGGTCTCACTGGGTTCGGTGCGCCGGCGCTCCTCTGGCTCGTCGTCGTACAGCGACTCACGGTGCGGCTTGCCCAGCACGTGATTGCGTTGCGCCTCAAGCTCACTGGCCAGTTGCAGCAACGTCGGCACGGACGGCAGAAAGATGCTCGCCGTCTCCCCGGTGCGGCGGGTCCGGACGAACCGGCCAATGGCCTGGGCGAAGAACAACGGTGTGGAGGCGCTGGTGGCGTAGACGCCCACCGCCAGCCGGGGAATGTCCACGCCCTCGGAGACCATCCGGACCGCAACCAGCCACCGGCTGGTGCCCGCCGAGAACTCGCTGATGCGGTCGGAGGATCCCGGGTCATCGGAGAGCACGACGGTCGGCGCCTCTCCGGTGATCCTGGTGATCAACTTCGCGTAGGCGCGGGCGGCGGTCTGGTCCGAGGCGATCACCATGGCGCCCGCATCGGGCATGCCGTCGTCGCGCTTCTGGCTCAGCCGTTTGTCGGCAGCGCCGATGACGGCTGGCATCCACTCGCCGTCGGGGTCCAGCGCGGTGCGCCAGGCCCGCGCGGTCTGCTCGGCGGACAGCGGCTCCCCGAGCCGGGCGGCGAACTCCTCGCCGGCGTTGTTGCGCCAGCGGGCTTCGCCCGAGTACGCCAGGAACACCACCGGCCGGACGACGCCGTCGGTCAGTGCATCGGAATATCCGTAGGTGTGGTCGGCCTGTGAACGCATCAGGCCCTGTTCGTCGGGGCTGTAGGTGATGAATGGGATGGCGCTGTCGTCGCTGCGGAACGGCGTGCCGGTCAGCGCCAGCCGCCGGGTCGCATCCCCGAAGCCCTCCTGGATTCCGTCACCCCACGTCTTGGCGTCCCCGCCGTGGTGGATCTCGTCGAAGATCACCAGAGTCCGGCGGTTCTCGGTGCGCACGCGGTGGCGCATCGGGTGGCTGGCCACCTGGGCGTAGGTGACGACGACTCCGTGATAGTCGGCGGAGGTCTGGGCCTGGGAGTTGCTGAACTTCGGATCCAGCGCAATCCCCGCACTGGCGGCCGCTTCGGCCCACTGCGTCTTGAGGTGTTCGGTCGGCACCACCACGGTGATGCGCTCGACGGTGCCGTCGGCCAGCAGTTCTCCGGCGATCTTGAGCGCGAAGGCGGTCTTGCCGGCGCCCGGAGTCGCTACCAGTAGAAAGTCTTTGGGTCTGGAGGTCAGGTACCGCACCAGGGCCCGCCGCTGCCAGCCCCGCAATGCCCGGGTGCCGGGCGCCTCGACTGCCTGCACCCGAGCCTCCCTTCCGATCGAAGCGACTCTAATGCACCGCCAGCGGGCCGAACCACCGGCGAGCGAGGCGTGTCCCGGGCGTCCGCCGCGGGCGAACGATCTTGCACTCGACAAGGGAGAGTGCTAAAAATGACATTGGCACTCACGACCGGTGAGTGCTAGGTCGGGACCGGTGAGATCGAAGCCCTGACAGCTGAGGTCGTCCGTCGCGGGCACTGAGTCCGACCGAGAACGTGTCATTCCCCAACCGGAGGATTCACACCGCAATGTCCAAGATTATTGCGTACGACGAAGAGGCACGCCGCGGCCTTGAGCGGGGTCTCAATGCCCTCGCCGACGCGGTCAAGGTCACGCTCGGCCCCAAGGGCCGCAACGTCGTCCTGGAGAAGAAGTGGGGCGCACCCACCATCACCAACGACGGTGTGTCCATCGCCAAGGAGATCGAGCTCGAGGATCCGTACGAGAAGATCGGCGCAGAGCTGGTCAAGGAAGTCGCCAAGAAGACGGACGACGTCGCCGGCGACGGCACCACCACCGCCACCGTTCTGGCACAGGCACTGGTTCGCGAAGGCCTGCGCAACGTCGCGGCCGGCGCCAACCCGCTCGGTCTCAAGCGCGGCATCGAGAAGGCCGTCGACAAGATCACCGAGACGCTGCTGAAGTCGGCCAAAGAGGTCGAGACCAAGGAACAGATCGCTGCCACCGCCGGCATCTCCGCCGGTGACCAGACCATCGGCGACCTGA
>JBAXUD010000659.1:0-1679 GCA_037129875.1 Mycobacteriaceae bacterium | reverse complement strand
CGATACCGAGAATGCGAGCGAGGTTGTCCATGTTGGATTCGCAGGCGAACATCGGTTCCACCACTCCGAAGCCGCGCATCGAGCCGCACATGCCGTTGTTGGTCGCCACCGACCAGCCTTCGACGACGGCGTTCGGGATCGAGTAGGGGCCTTGGATCAGCGAGCAGCTGTTTCCGATGCCCGCGCCGGAGGCGTGCTGGTACGGCCCATCCTCCAGAAGGATCTTGGCCTCCAGCTTGACCAGGCGTCCGTCCCGGGTTGCATGGTGCCGCAACCAGATCCGCGACGGGTGCCGGTGATAGCGGGCCAGCATGGTCTCTTCCCGCGTATAGAGGAATTTGACCGGACGACCCGTGTGCAGTGCCAGCAGGGCGCCGTGCAGCTGCCAGATGATCGAGACCCGGCCGCCGAACGCTCCGCCTATCCCGCTGTTGCGGACCAGCACCATCTCCTCGGGCAGTCCCAGCGCCGCCGCGATCTGCGGCCGATCGGCATGCACCCACTGCGCAGCCCCGATGATCTCCACCCCGCCCCGGCCGTCCGGTCGGGCGATACCGGCGTCGGGCGCCAGGAATGCGTGATCCTGACGAGCCGTGACGTACTCGCCTTCGGCCCGGACCTCGCCCACAACGTCCGGGTCACCGTGAGTGAACTTCACATGCCGGTACACCGCGCCGGAGTCGAGTGCCTCCACTGGATCCAGTACCGCGGGGAGGATCTCGTAGTCCACTTCGATTGCCGCAACCGCGCGGCGCGCCAGGACGGGGTCCTCGGCGGCCACGATCGCCACCGGTTCCCCGACATAACGCACGCGGTCGTCGGCAAGCACCGGGGTGTCCGCGACGATCATGCCGAAAGAGTTCTTGGGGACGTCCCAGGCGCCAAGCACCGCCTTGACACCCGGCATCTGCTTGGCGGGCTCAAGATTGACCCGCGTTATCCGCGCATGGGGGTGCGGGGAGCGCAGCGTCGCCCCCCAAAGCATCTCGGGGTCAGCGAGATCGGGGGCGTATTCGAACTCTCCGCGCACCTTGGCGTAGGCGTCCTGCCGCCGGCGCGGTGTTCCCACGCCGACGGCGTGCGGGTCGGTGATGAAGCCCTCCTTCATGTGGCGCTCCCCTCCGCCGCGACCTGGCGCACGGCTTCCACGAAACCCCCGTAGGCCGTACAGCGGCACAGGTTTCCGCACAAGCCTTCCCGGACGTCCTCCGCGCTGGCCCCAGGGTGTTCTGAGATCAGCGCCGCGGCCGACATGACCATGCCGGGTACGCAATAGCCGCACTGCACGTCTGCGAATGTCACGATGGCCTCCTGCAGCGGAGTGAGGCTGCCGTCGGACGGCGAGTATCCCTCGATGGTCGTGATCTGCCGACCTTCGTCAAGGGCTGCCAGTTCCAGGCATGCGTTGACCGGCCGGCCGTCGATATGAACGGTGCAGGCCCCGCACTGCCCGGTGCCACAGGCGAACTTGGTGCCGGTCAAGCCGAGCCGGTTGCGCAGAACCTCAAGCAGCGTCTCGAAGTACCAGGCGTTGTCGATCCGGCGCTCATCGCCGTTGACCGTCAGGTTGTAGGACACTCGCTCGCTGTCGCTCATGCGCGATCCCGCCTTCGGCTTCTCGCTGTCGCTCATGCGCGATCCCGCCTTCGGCTTCTCGCTGTCGCTCATGCGCGATCCCC
>JBAXUD010000658.1:0-1684 GCA_037129875.1 Mycobacteriaceae bacterium | reverse complement strand
GTAGCACAGGTTGTCAACCTGTGTCATGGGGCAGCGCAGGTTGAAAACCTACGCTACCGACCACATCCATCGCACAGGTTTTCAACCTGGGTGTGTTCTCGGTTCGGATTGGGCTCGCAACATCATCCCTCGCACGTGATTCACGAAGGGCGAGCAGCCGGATCGGGGGCACGCGCAGAAGACGGTGACATGTGCGGACACTGGGCGTGGGTATTCCGTACGAGCAGTGAACTCGCACATGCCGCCGGCTTCGAGCATGTCACCGGCCGGCTGCGGATACCGCAACGACGCGCGAGAATCACGGGGCGACCCGTGTTAGTTTGACTCGCCCTCAGAAGGTTCGGTCGACTCGCCTTTGGACAATTCCGAAGTCTTTGTCGACTCGTCCTCGGAGTCGCTCTCCGACTCGTCCGCCGACTCATCCTCAGGTGCCGGGATCGACTCACTCTCAACCAGTTCGAGCGACTCGCCTTCCCGCAGCGCGTTGCCAAATACGGACCAGACCACGCCGTCGCCGACGACGGACAGCGACATGCGGCCCTCCGCGGTCACGATCACGCTCAACCCGCGGCCGCGCTCGACGCCGGAAAGAAGCCACTGGCCCTCAGATTCATGCACCGTATCGAGTTTCGTGACCTCGCCACGCCGCGACTTGGGCGCCAGGAGCGTCAGTTCCTTCGTGGAGGTGTCCAAGCGAAAGAACGTGGGACGTTCCCGATCGCCCGTGTCGGGAGGACCCACCGTGCCGTCTTCATCCACCGCGACGCCCGACGTCACGGAACAAATCCACGTCTGGCCGGCCCACGTGCCGCTGCACGCCAGATTGGTCGCCAAGGCCACCAGCACCATCCATGTCGCTTTCGTCATGACGCTCTTCACTCCTTTGAAAATGGATTGTTGGTTTCACTGCTCGGAGGCACTGCGCGCTGGGCCGCATGCCGATCACGTTTTCGGCCTCATCGCACCGTGTAGCCCTTCGCCTCCATGGCCGCCATGAAGTTCCTATTCCACACTGAGAACTGCTGCTGGTAGGCCGCCGTGGCTGCATCGGCGGAACCGCCGGCTGTTTTTACGGCCCGCCGCGACCGCATTCCGCCGGTCAGGCCCGCAGCCGCGGAACCCATGGCCGCGCCTTTGCCCGCGTCACCGCCAATGGCACCGACGGCGGCACCCAGCAGAGCGCCGCCTGCCGCGCCCCTCACGGCGCCGCCGCGGGCGGCGCCGGCCGCATCGGTCGCGGCGTGGCTCTGCTGATCGAGTTGCGCTTTTGCCTGGTAGGGATCCCAACGCGTCTGCTGTGTCGCCCAGTCGTACGCGGCGGCTTCATCCTGCCGCTGCTGTTCGGGGGTCTGGCTTCGCGCCGGGAAGATCGCCAGGTTGCCGGGATTGGTGCTGAGCGATGGGGGGCCGGCCTGGGCCACGGTCGCGGCCGCCATGATCGCTCCGAGGGCCAACACGGCCACGCCGCGTCCTGTCTGTTGCTGCAACTGCGTGCGCATCACGATGTCTCCTTGGTTGAGCCCTCCCACGGGCGGCGGGGTTGTACGCGACCGCGACTTCCGGTGGGAAGACCGAATTGGTGGCGTTCGGTAGCACAGGTTTTCAACCTGTGTGTCTTCCCGGTTTGCCATGGGTTCGGGGCTGCCCATGCCCGTCGCCGGACGCTCACTACGGCCTTCCAGGC
>JBAXUD010000657.1:0-1693 GCA_037129875.1 Mycobacteriaceae bacterium | reverse complement strand
GCCTGCTTGAGGGTCTCCTCGGTGCGGAACACCGCGGCGTTGTTGTCCATCGACTGCTGTAGCTCGCCGCGGATGTCGGCCACCCGCTCGTCGCCGTGCTCGGACAGGATGCCGGCCACCCAGTCGGTCACCATGGCGGCCGGTTCGGGCGGCATGTCGATGCGGGGATTTCCCAGTGCGTAGTAGGCGGCGGACAGGCCCGCGCGGCGCCCGAAGACGTTGATATCCAACAGCGAGTTGGTGCCCAGTCGGTTCGCCCCGTGCACCGACACGCACGCGCACTCCCCGGCTGCGTACAGCCCGGGCACGACGTGGGTGTTGTCGCGCAACACCTCTCCGATGACCGTGGTGGGGATACCGCCCATGACGTAATGGCAGGTGGGGTAGACCGGCACCAGTTCGGTGACCGGGTCCACTCCGAGGTAGGTGCGGGAGAACTCGGTGATGTCGGGCAGCTTGGCCTCGAGGACGTCCGCACCGAGGTGGCGGACGTCGATGTAGACGTAGTCCTTGTGCGGGCCGGCGCCGCGGCCTTCGAGCACCTCCAGCACCATCGACCGGGCGACGATGTCGCGCGGGGCAAGGTCGACGATCGTCGGTGCGTAACGCTCCATGAAGCGTTCGCCTTCGCCGTTGAGCAGCCGTCCGCCCTCGCCGCGCACCGCCTCGGAGATCAGGATGCCCAGGCCTGCCAGGCCGGTGGGGTGGAACTGATGGAATTCCATGTCCTCCAAGGGAAGCCCCTTACGGAAGACGATGCCCAGACCGTCGCCGGTCAGCGTATGGGCGTTGGAGGTGGTTTTGTACATGCGCCCCGACCCACCGGTCGCCAGCACGATGGCCTTGGCGTGGAAGACGTGGATGTCACCGGTGGCCAGTTCGTATGCCACCACCCCGGTAGCCACCGGGCCGCGCGGGGTCTCGGTGAGCACCAGGTCCAGTACGTAGAACTCGTTGAAGAACTTGACGTCGTGCTTGACGCAGTTTTGGTAGAGGGTCTGCAGGATCATGTGTCCGGTGCGATCGGCGGCGTAGCAGGCGCGCCGGACCGGCGCCTTGCCGTGGTCGCGGGTGTGACCCCCGAACCGGCGCTGGTCGATGCGGCCTTCGGGGGTGCGGTTGAAGGGCATCCCCATCTTCTCGAGGTCGAGGACCGCGTCGATCGCCTCCTTGCACATGATCTCGACCGCGTCCTGGTCGGCGAGGTAGTCGCCGCCCTTGACGGTGTCGAAGGTGTGCCACTCCCAGTTGTCCTCTTCGACGTTGGCCAGCGCGGCGCACATACCGCCCTGGGCCGCGCCGGTGTGGCTGCGGGTGGGGTAGAGCTTGGTCAGCACCGCGGTGCGTACCCGCGGGCCGGCTTCCACCGCGGCCCGCATCCCGGCGCCGCCGGCGCCGACGATGAGGACGTCGTATTTGTGCTCGTGGATCATCGGCGATCTCCTAAGAGATGTTCGGGTTGAAGGTCAGCAGCGTGTAGGTGCCGACCACCAGGACGGTAAGCATGGACACGCCCAACAGGGCGTTGAGCCAGAAGCGGGTGGAGTCCTTGCGGGCGTAGTCGGCGATGATCGTGCGCATTCCGTTGCCGCCGTGCAGCTGGGCCAGCCACAGCATGACCAGATCCCAGATCTGCCAGAACGGTGAGGCCCAGCGCTGCGCGACGTAGTTGAAGTCGATGCGGTAGACGCCG
>JBAXUD010000656.1:0-1696 GCA_037129875.1 Mycobacteriaceae bacterium | reverse complement strand
AGAATCGCGTCGCGATGGTCAAGGCCGACGTCGCGTGGGACTCGGTGATCGTCGCACCCACTGGCCGGGTGGTGGCCAGCACCGCGGTGCACACCGAGCGCGGCGACCAAGCCCTGCTGGTGGCCGACGTTCCGCTGGGCCCGCGCGGCGCGCCGTTCACCCGGTTCGGCGGCGTGCCGTTCCAGTGGCTCACCTACGGGGCGACCCTGCTGCTGATCGGCGCGATGGAGGTGTCGTGGCGGCTGCACCGGGCGGCCAAGCGGGCCGAGGCCGCTGCGGCCGAGGCCGTCAAGACCTAAGCCGTCAAGACCTAAGCCGCGACGTCCTTGCGCGGACGTCCCCGGCCGCGCTTGCGGGCCAGGACCTCACCGCGCTCCAGGATCTCCCCGCCCCACACACCCCACGGCTCGCCGCGGTCCAGCGCGGCGGCGAGGCAGGCCCGGCGGATCGGGCACGCCCCGCACAGCGCCTTGGCCTGCTCGAGATCGGCCGGGTCCTCGGCGAACCACAGATCCGCATCGGCGGCGTGGCACGGCAGCAGGGGTTCATCGGGCCGGGAGATCATGGGTTCACCTCTCTCTGTGGGACAACTCTTCGGGGGCAACAAAAAAGACCACGGACGTTTGTCCGTGGCCTGGGGGTTGTGCGTACGTCTAGATGACGCTCCAGTCCACGGACGGGCGGGCGGCGGCGTGATGCGCGGCGGCAAAGATCATCGTCTGCCCTTCCTCAAGTCGTGGAAACGTCGTCCCCGAGGGTAGCGGGCGCAGCCCCGTCGACACAACAGATTTATGACCTGGGGTTTTTCCACCACAACGACAGGTCACCAGATCGGCGGCACCAGCCGGTAGCGCACCTTCCGGGTGTAGTCGGGGTAGCCGGCCAGCTGCTGGTTGAGCATCTTCTCCTCGTCGAGGATGCGGATGATCAGCAGGGCCGTACCGAGGGCCACCACCAGCAAGCCCCAGTAGGACCCCAGCGCGAGTGGCATCCCCACCATCATCACCAGGCTTGCCGAGTACATCGGGTGACGCACGATGCCGTAGAGGCCGGTTGTCGCGAGCGTTTGGCCCTCTTCGATGGTGATAGTGGCTGCTGCGTAACGGTTTTGGAAGATCACCAACATCGCACCACCGAGTCCGATGGCGACCATGATGTCGCCGAGTATCGATACCGCGGTCGGCACCGAGGACCAGCCGAACCGATGATCGAGTCCGGACACGACGAGCAATGCGGCGAAACTGACCGGTAGCGCCGTCATGATGACCTTCTGGACGGTGCGGGTCTCCGCCGTCGCGCCGGCTTTTCTGCGACGCTCAAATGCTGCGGGGTCGATCCGGCGCAGATAGAGGCTCGGCAGCAGGGACACACCGATGAACACCCCGAGGAACGCCCACGCCTGCCAGTAGGCCAAGGTTCCGGCTGGAATGAACAGCAGCAATGCGAATGCGCCGAGTCCCAGGACCGACGAGATCGCTGCCCTCACGCCGGGTTGCATCCTAGGCGCGCAGCTCCTTGGCGAGTTCGCCGAAGGCGTCGACCCATTTGGCCATGTCGGCATCGGTGTGTGCCAGCGACACCAGCCATTGATCGTCCATGCCGGGCGGGGTCAAGATGCCGCGGTTGATGCCCCACAGCCAACCCAACTCGGCGACCTCGAAGTCGGTGCTCAGTTTGTAGTCGCGGTAGTTGCGGA